>NZ_JAVKPK010000081.1:0-14840 GCF_031461075.1 Methanosarcina baikalica
TCAGGAAGGATGTCTTCATTTTTGTCTTGATCAGTTGTCGTGCCGCTAGAGCCTGAACCCATGCTGTTTTCACTGGCTTCACTAAGGTTAACTGTCTTGTTCAGGTCAACAGTCTCATTTTCTTCTGTAGAGGAATTATTCGTAAGATTATCTGCTGAACTTCCATTATTCAGAGAGGGACTTACATTGTCTGGAGAATAATCAGTTCCACTTACACTGGCGGTAGTTCTCTGGAGTTTTTCTCCGCTTCCGAGAAGGTTGAAATAAGATAGTCCAACCAGGTTGGCAGCGGTGTCCCAGACGTCTGCAGTGATCTCTGCACTTGTGTGTTTCGCATCACTAAAAGAAGCAGATGTACCTGTAAAACAGGGGAAAGTGCTGCATGTGAAGATGAAAGAGATTAACACCAATCCCAAAAGTATTATTTTATTAAATGTCCTCATTTTTGACCATCACTATGATTGCTGTTTTAAATCCCAAATGTGAGAACGCTGATATGTGGGCAATGTGCCGAAAGTTCTGTAAATTCAAAGTTAAATTTTTGTACACTATGGATAAAATAAGCTTCTGACATCGAATATTCTATCCAATAACTTCTTGATATTTATGATTTTACAGAAAAATCGGCACACTGCCCATATTAACTGTGTTCATTATAATTTTTTGAATTATATTCATCACATTAATTATTTATACTTATTATAAATACATATCTATATTCACAAGAAGATCTGAGAAAGAGAAGACTAGCGGAAAAGACTTATTTACGAAATTATAATTTTTCCGTTATTAAGGTGTCTTGATGGGGTTTTTTCCCTGCAGTTATGTGTTTTTTCTTGGTGATATAATCTCGAATAACTTAAGTGTGAGTATTTAAGTTCAAAAATATAATTGGATTTAATAAGTATACTTAATTATTGAGTTAATTCTAAAGAGGAAATTAAAGAAGCAAGATAAAGAGGGAATTAAAGAAGCAAGAAATACTTACAGATTTAGTTGAAGTTCTTGGATCCTGAAGTTGAAAAAAGGTTTCTTGCAGTCTATGAAACTTTCATTGAAGGAAGTTTTGCATGAACACCTTCATTATAAGAGGCTTTACAATGACCTGCAGTATCTGAAACTGAATACGATTGAAGAGTTTCTGGACAACTACCTTGAACTTGCTGTAACGAACAGCAAGACAACTGTGGAAGTCCTTGATTATCTGTTTGAGCAAGAAAAGAAACCTGGAGAAGCTGTTGCAACTGAGTAAAGAATAAAAAGTGCAGTTTTTCGTGTGAAAAAAACTATTGAAGAATTCTATTTCGAGTTTAAGTCATCTATTGATGAGCTTATTCCATAATTCAGAATTTGCTTCTTTGAATCTGATCTTTGAGCAAGCAATCGAGTTACTGACTTAAAGCAATTCTGAAAATTCTTGATAATCAAGAGTGAAAGACTTTCGAGACAGGCTCCACATAAAAAATAAATCCTGATTTCTGAGAGCGATGCCATAGTTTAACTCATATTTTTAGAGGGATATAATGAGCGAAACAGAAAACAATTCTCTGGAAATCAAGGCAAATCTCCAGAGTCATGAAGCACAGTTATCGAAAAGCGATATTTTCGGAGTCCTCCAGAACGACAGGCGAAGATGTGTCCTGGAAATCCTCCGCGAGCAGGGTAATCAGAGCATACGCTCTCTTTCTGAAGAAATCGCTCGCCTGGAGTCCGGGACAGACGACCCTAAAAGCAGCGTTCGAAAAAGTATATATGTCTCCCTGCTCCAGACCCACATTCCCAAAATGGAAAACCTGGGAGTCCTCATCTACGACAGGGAACACGATAACGTGAAACTTCTCCCCGCAGCCAGCAACTTTGATATCTACATGGAAACCGTCGAGAAAGGCGATATACCGTGGAGCCATTTCTACATAGGCCTGAGCACTCTCGCTGTTGTCGGCAGTGTCACAATACATGCCGGATTCTTCAAATGGGTTACAAGTTCCCAATGGATGCTCTTTACAGAAGTGCTCTTTCTATTCTCCTCAATAGCCCACATGCGCCACGTCCACAAACTTGAAAAGTGAACTCTCATTTCGCTCTGGATTTCCTTTTTTCATAAATGCACCAATGTCTCAAGATAGCGGTAATCCCTCATTAAACGGATAAACCCTCTTTTCTCAATATCTTTCTCAAACTCTTCCCTATGCCTCCTGCGACAGTCAGCCTGTACTCCGTCTTCTCCTGCCCCGTCCCCTCTCCAGAAATTATATACAATGGGATCTGATCCCCAGATGAAAATCAATAGAGTAACCTCTGAAAAACTCAAAAATTTCCCGTTAAGGATCATTTTTTGAGAGCCTTATTCTCATGGTCATGCTTCATTAGCTGGTGGATATTTCTTCTTTGAATACTCCTTGTTCATCAGCACCTGCTTTCTAAGCTTATCTGCATACAGGAAATTGGATGTATATAAAGCAGAAAATGAAAGCGGAATGCGAATATGGGAATACTCTGGAAAATATCAACTGATTATTGGTGGACCACTATTCTCATTACATCTTATTAATCGCCTGTTACTATCCCCAAACTCACAGTCTCTTATGATGGCGTTAATCTTCTATTACCCACCTGAAATTTCAGTTAATCCGCTAATAACTATCTTAAAGCAAGTCCTGGGAAGGAGTAGCTCATATTTGCTGAATTTAGGGAGTGATGCTGGAATTTCCGATGGTTGACAGCCTCAGGTTCGGACTCTCATCTCCAGTGACCCCCTGGCAAGGCAAATGGGTAATTACAGATCAAAATTGGAATATTAATAACTCATTTGGAAAGAGGAAAAATAATGATTAACAAAAAAGTTCTTTTGAGTATACTCATAATCGGCACGGTTGTCGTTATGGCAGGCACCGTAACATGGGCAACCTTATCTGATAGTAAAACAAGTGACGATAGCAAAATTACAGCTGGAACACTTTTCCTAGAAGGCCAGGCGATTACCCCTTTTGTTGTAACGAATACAGCTCCCGGTGATTCCGGTACCAAGACACAACCTGTTACAATTGGTGGAAATCTCCCTGGACTTCTGAAAATAGACGTTAACGATGTAAAGGTTCCCGGAACAGCTAATTCTACTGCTCCTATTCCAAATACTGATAAATTAGGAGATGTATTTCTGGTCAACATCAAGCTGGTAAACAACGAAGGTACTCTACTAACTCGTGTGGCAGGGACAACCGATGAAGAGTATGTTCCCCTTAATAGTGGTTTTTCAAAAACTGAAATTCCAGTGGATAGTGGTGCCACATACAAACTTGTCACCGCATGGAAAATTGATCAAGATGCTGATAACGGAATTCAGGGACAAGAAGTTTCTTTCGATGAGGTATATACGCTTAACAGTAAACCCGGTGAAAATAAGGGTGACCTCTGATACTACGCAAAATTCCTAAAGTAAAGTAACTATTGGGTATAGTTAGCGGCGCTCCTTTGAGCGCCGCGAGAAACCCTCTATAACCGACAAACCATTCTTTCGGCCGTGTCCGTGAGTAATTGACTTATTT
The DNA here is from genome assembly GCF_031461075.1 of Methanosarcina baikalica. Lineage (NCBI taxonomy): Archaea > Methanobacteriati > Methanobacteriota > Methanomicrobia > Methanosarcinales > Methanosarcinaceae > Methanosarcina > Methanosarcina baikalica. The sequence goes on from NZ_JAVKPK010000081.1 coordinate 3,546, forward strand.
TTGTCCCGAATTTGACTAATGTATAAATATTATTCTGTAAATATGTGTCCCATGCTTCGGTTTTCTCTGAATAGTTAAAAATCATATTATCTGATTTTTAATGTTTAACATTTTTCATTTTTTTCGAAAAGCATTGTGTCGATACAATGCGTTTTTTGTGATAGAACTGTATTTATTAGTATGATCTATCAAACACCTGATTCGGCTTTACATGGTTTCAATCTAGAGTATATTTTCCCTGACCCTATGAGCCTGAAGGTTAACATATATTGCATTGGCAACTTGGTTCTCGTAACCATTGCTTAATATTATATTGTTTTCGATGCATATAAGTCAAAGGATAGCGAAAAGAATATTGTAGAAATTTACGCTTATATCCCCGAAGCTAAAGACTTAGGAGTTCTACGCTTCTTCTTATAAAGAAGAGGATCTTGTCTGCAGGAAATGAGACCCTGTAGATCGGAAAAAAACCTTGATTTCCGAAAATTAGAGATTAAAAGAAGGAATTCTTTCAAGCCTGGAGTCTAAACCAACAAAAGATATATGTTAGAGAATCGGTATTATTTGTCTTTTAATCGTCATAATTTATCAAACTGCCTTAACATGTCATGATTATCTTATTTGCCTTTAAAATTTACAGGTGAGCTGGTGAGCATCAACATAAACAGATATAAATGCGGATACTGTGGTGCCTGTGTGGGAGTCTGCCCTAAGGGAGCACTCGAACTTGTGGAGACCTGGGTTGAAGTAGATGAAAATATGTGCATAACATGCGGGATATGTGATCGTATCTGTCCTGTGGGAGCAATTGAGGTAATGAAATGAAGGATATGTATGAAGTTTTAGTAATAGGGGCCGGTCCTGCAGGTTCCATTGCTGCAAAAATCGCAGCTGAAAATGGGCTAGATGTGCTTTTAATCGAAAAGCGCCAGGAAATAGGTGACCCCGTACGCTGCGCCGAAGGCGTGAACAAAGAGTATCTCAAAAAACATGTGGAAATTGACAAGAGTTGGATTTGCGCTGACCTGAAAGGCTCCTGTATTTACTCTCCGGACGGTACAAAGATCGAAATGGCAGAAGAAATCGCCGGTGGAGAAGTCGGCTATGTCCTTGAGAGAAAAGTGTTTGATCGTGCCCTGGCAGAACAGGCTGCGAAAGCCGGAGCAGAGGTCAGGGTAAAAACCAGAGCAACTGGTCTGATAATTGAAGATGACTTCGTCAAAGGGGCCAGGCTCATGCATCTTGGAAAAGAGTATGATGTGCGGGCCAGAATAGTGATAGGCGCTGACGGGGTCGAATCAAAAGTAGGCAGGTGGGCAGGCATTGATACTTCTTTGAAGCCAATAGACATTGAAACCTGCGTTCAATACCTTATAGCAGGTGCAGACATAAACCAGGAATACTGCGAATTCTATATAGGCAGTGAGACCGCACCAGGCGGCTATATCTGGATTTTCCCGAAAGGCGAAGGCAAAGCCAATGTAGGGATAGGAATTCTCGGGAGCAAAATGGGAAAATTCAAGCCGAGGCCCGTAGATTACCTTAACAGTTTTATTGAAAAGAGATTCCCGGATGCCAGTATAGTAGAAATGGTCTTCGGGGGAGTCCCGGTCTCAGGCAGCATTGAGAAAACTTCAGTTAACGGACTTATGCTCGTGGGAGATGCTGCACGCCAATCCGACCCAATCACAGGCGGTGGGATTCTTAATGCTATGAATGCAGGGAAAATGGCGGGAGAAGCTGCCTATGAAGCTATATCCGCAGGAGACGTCTCTCTCGGAAAACTAGAGGAAGTTTATGAAAAGCGGTGGAGGGAAACGCTCGGGCATGATATAGATATGAGCCTTATAGTAAAGAACTGTTTTATCAATCTGACTGATGATAACCTTAATTCTCTTGCCCATTCCCTGAAAGATGTAAAGTTTGAAAGAATGAGCCTTCTTGACCTGTTACAGGCTCTCTTTAAAGCCAATAAAAAACTTCTCTGGGACCTCCGCGTACTCTTCAAGGACGTTGCAAAAGAAGTGGTAAAAAGTAAAATGTAATGCCTGAAAACCAGGCATAAACTACCTTTTTATTGTTTCAATTCGCTTTTTTACAATCATGGGATGCCTACAGGTATGGAAAAATATTATCCAGCCTCTAGAAACAGAAAAGGTAAGGAAAAAATAAACTTTCATTCCTAATCCGCCCTCTGTGCTACTTCCTCATCTTTTCCGACGACAATCACGTCGTGTGTGAGAAACTTCGCGACATGATATCCAACCTCGTCTGCCCTTATAATTATTGCTTTCATAAGATTAACTCTAAAAAAGACTGAGTTTGGATCGATTAATCTGCTTGCTTAAACATTATTTAGAAAAAAGAAAACTTAGATGGGTATATATCTGAGGAATACTCTTTCGGAATCTTTGCGGGAACATCGACTAAATTCCCCGCTACTTTTGTAATTTTCAAATCAATAAAATTGAGTTGGTTTTGCAACCGTTCCTCGATTTCGTCTTCTTTGCAGTCATCAATAATTTTTCCCTGAATGACCGGACAGCACCACCGTCTGGCATGTAATCAGAAAACCAAAGAATTTTTGGAAAGAAATTCGGTCAATATATTGTTTATCAGGTGGATCAGAAAGTCCATGCTATTGCTGTAAAGCACAATTATAATAGTTGCAAATTTTCGAGAAAATATCAAGAACTATATTAAAAAAATTTTATTTTTTGGAAACTTCTGCGGAAATTTGAATACACTAAAAAAATCCAAATACTAGAACTCAGATTGTGAATTGAATAAACTTATGTGAATTTGAGGTATTTATAACTAATAGTTATAATAACTGAAAAAATGAAACGAAGGCACTATCCAATATATTCAAATTATTTGGTGGAATATACAAGAATTTTGTATTTGTACAAATTGGTGCAATCGATGCTGGAGTGTTCAAAGGAGCAGAAGAAATTAAAGGACTCCAAGCTGAAGTAAGTAAGGATGTCGACAAGTACGTAAAATTAATTTCATCATACGGTTACTATTCCGAAGGTTTTACTTCACTTGGTACTGACATTGTTGAAGAGGTTACAAAGCTGGCACCAGAGATATTAAATAAGTTTCCTAATGCTGTGTTCTTTGGTGGACAGATCGTCTTCCCGAATGATTCGAGACTTACAAGATGGCTACATAACTATACTGTTTTCGCGTCACAGAGAAAACTATACGCAGACGGCATTCCTTTTGTAGTTTTGCCAATAAAAGTATAAGAAGGTTGCAAAAACCAAGCTATCTTAGCTTTTACTCATTTGGTATTTAAATACTCTAGAAATTCAAGAAACTAATGTACAATAATAGTTTACAGATGAAACCGGCTTCCCCTGGTTTCTAATTATTTTTACGTTATAAGGTTTCTAATTATTTTTACATTATAAGCGTTCAAGTGCAAGAGCCCCAAGGAACGCCATTGTTTCAAATATCTCTTTATTCTCCGGAATTAGAGCCTCTTCAGGTTTATCAAAGGCAAACGCCATAATGCCAAAAATCATTCTGTGAGTTTTGAGAGGGATATAGTATCCCTTTCCTGCAGGAAGATTATCCGTTCCGTGGCCCGCTATCTGACCATTGTCGTAAGCCCATTGGGCAATAGCCTTTTCTTTGTCGTTGAGGGGGTAGACACCGTCACCGGCCCCGATCTGAAGCCCGGAAGAACCGGGTATGAGTACCGCAAAGACACCTGGTGCAAAATTGTGCATTTGATCGGCGAGGATTTCGAAGACTTCTTGTCGTGTTTTTGCCTCCACAAGTCCGCGGGAAAGCCCTGAGGTTGTTTCCACTTCAACCTCGCTCTGCCAGATCTGGGGCAGAAGATGGCGTATCCGTGTGGCAAGGCTGCTGATTATAAGAGCGATAGCAGCGTATCCGACAAAAGCAATGAAATATTGCACGTCGTCGATAGTAAATGTATAGTAAGGCTTGACAAAAAGAAAATCGAAGATTAAAATGCTCAAAGCTGCCGTAAACAGAGCTACTCTGCGCCTGAAAAAGAACGAAGACACCAGGACTGGAAAAAGTTGAATAATTAACAGGTTTGAAGATCCAACAACCTCTCGAAGAAGGAGATTGACACCTGCTGTAGCTATAGTCAGGATGAAGCTGATTACATATTCCACTGTGAAAAAAAGTGGGATCTGCTGTTGAAGAGGTATATACGCGCTGTTTCCTTTTGGCTCGTACAGGTGGATATCAATACCATGCGACTTCCGTATGACCCTGTATACTGGAGAGAAGATTACATCCAGGCCGTGGGGTTTTCCAAGCATGATCATGCTGACATTGCTCCGTCGTGCATAGCGTATAATCTCTTCAGCTACATCGTTTCCACGGTAACGCACTATCCGTCCACCCAATCGTCGGCCTGTCTCAAGGGCCTGATTTAGCCAGGCATGTTCCTGAGAAGATAATGCTCTATCGTCATCGATATCCACTGAAAACACAATCAAATCAGCATCGAATCTTGTCGCAAGCCTGTATGCTGCTCTGATCATGTGTTCAGCTGTCGGACCTGAACGGATACAGACAAGCAGCCTTTCTGTCGTCGGCCATGGACCCGGGATAGCCCGTGTCCTCATATATCCTATCATCCTCTTATTCGTGGACTCCGCCATATATCGCAGAGCAAGTTGTCGGAGTGCAAGGAGATTCCCGGTCCGGAAGAAACGCTGTACTGCGGCTTCTGCCATATCTTTTATATAGACTTTCCCGGCTCTGAGGCGGATATTCAGCTCTTCGGGAGTGACATCGATTAACCGAATCTCGTCGGCATCGGAAAAGAAAGTGTCCGGCACAATCTCAGAAACCCGGATGCCAATTATCTGGGCAACGGCATCATTCTGGCTTTCAATGTGCTGGATATTGACGGTCGTATAAACTGATATTCCTGCTTGCAGGAGTTCTTCTACATCCTGGTATCGTTTCACATGCCTGCTGCCCGGTGCGTTGGTATGGGCTAATTCATCGACCAGGACAATTTGGGGGTGGCGTCGGATGACTGCATCAATATCCAGTTCCCTCAAAGAGAGATTCTGATGTTTTATGGAAACTGTCGGAATAATCTCAAAACTATCTACCAGGGCGTTGGTATCAGGTCTATCATGTGTCTCTATGTAGCCGATAACGACATCTTTTCCTTCCCGTTGCCTCTGAAGTGCATCTTGAAGCATTGAATATGTCTTCCCTACACCAGCAGCGTAGCCAAGGTAAACTGTCAACCTTCCTTCTTTCGCTTTTTTCTCGTCACGGCGAGCAATGAAGAGCAGGTCTTCGGCCCTTGGCCTGCCTTCCTCTTCATAACGATCAGGTTCCATAATCCCCTCTTTCAATTAGACATGCTTTTATCATCAAGCGCCTGGTTGAGCGACAGCACATTAACGTAAGCTCCGGTGAATGGAGAATCGATAGATTCTGCGAGTACGAGTGCTTTGATTTCTTCTTCTGGAAGATTTCGTGCCTCTGCTACGACAGGCACCTGTATCAGTGCGGAGTCCAGGCTGATGTGTGGGTCAAGCCCACTGGCTGAGGCCATAACCAGATCAGAAGGTATCGAGCCGGTAACGCCGGCTTTCCGGAGTGCACTCGTTCGGTTGTCGACCAGCTCCAGAAGAACGGGGTTCGTAGGTCCGAGGTTTGACCCGCCGGAAGAAGCTGCATCATACCCGCTAGCTGAAGGCCTGCTCTGGAAGTATTGAGGTGCAGTGAAATTCTGACCAATGAGCTTTGAACCGATAACTCGGTTGTCATTATCGACAATAAGACTTCCGTGAGCCTGATCCGGGAAAAGGAATCCGGCAACAAATGTCACTGTTATGGGATAGACGAGCCCTGTGAGGATGAACAGCACTGTGAATAATAAAGTGGCTTTTTTAAGAGATGTCATAGCCCTTACCTCCTCAGATATGCAGTAAACCTGCCAGTACCAGATCGATTATCTTAATTCCTATAAACGGAGCGATAACTCCACCAAGGCCAAAGATGGTCAGGTTGTAGGTGAAGAGTTTCGATGCTGGCATAGTCTTGAACTTTACTCCGGCGAGTGCAAGCGGAATCAGCAGTGGAATGACTAGTGCATTGAATATAACTGCCGAAAGAATGGCAGATTCCGGGGTTGCAAGGCCCATGATATTCAGTACTTTCAGCTGAGGATAGATCCCTATCAGGGCAGCGGGAATAATTGCAAAGTACTTGGCGATATCATTAGCAATAGAGAAGGTTGTCAGAGCTCCTCGGGTCATCAGGATTTGCTTGCCTATCTCTACAATGTCCAGCAATTTTGTCGGATCGCTGTCCAGGTCAATTATGTTTGCAGCCTCCCTTGCAGGTTGTGTGCCGTTGTTCATCGCCACGGCTACGTCGGCCTGAGCAAGAGCAGGAGCATCATTTGTTCCGTCCCCGGTCATGGCGACCATGTATCCTTCATTCTGATATTCCTTAATCATCCTTAGCTTATCGTCAGGCCTTGCTTCTGCCAGATAATCATCTACTCCGGCTTCTGCTGCAATGGTGGCGGCAGTGAGATGATTGTCCCCAGTAATCATAATCGTTTTTATTCCTATCTGACGCAGGTCTGCAAACCTCTCCCTGATGCCAGTTTTCAAGATATCTTTGAGGAATATCACACCTAGAGTCACTTCATTGCGAGCAACCACAAGTGGTGTACCGCCTGCAGATGCGACTCTATCTACTTTTGCCTTCAGATCCGACGGAATGGTGCCTCCACATTCCAGAACGGCCTTAGTTATCGCATCGTAAGCACCTTTCAGGTAGGTTATCTCGCCGCAATGTGCACCGCTCACCCTGGTGGCTGCCGAGAATGGTATGAAAGTGATGTTCTCTGGGGAAACCGAAACCTTTCCTGTTTTTTCCTGGATGAGAGTGATAATGCTTTTACCTTCAGGAGTCTCGTCTGAGAAAGAAGAAAAAAGAGAAGCTTCCATCAGGTCTTCATGGGAGTGGCCACCTACTGGCAAAAACTCAGTTGCCTGTCGGTTACCTAAAGTGATAGTGCCAGTTTTGTCCAGCAGCAGGACATTTACATCCCCTGCAGCCTCGATTGCTCTTCCTGAAAGAGCTATGACGTTTAGCTGGAATAGGCGATCCATTCCAGCTATTCCGATTGCCGGGAGCAGGGCTGCAATGGTTGTGGGAGCTAAACAGACAAAAAGCGCAATCAATACTGTGAGGCTGGCAGGAGATCCCATCCCGCTTGATGCGGCGCTGTATGCAGAAACCGAGTAGGTGCTGACTACAACCGCAAGGAATACGCCTGTGAGCGAAAGGAGCAGGATATCAAGAGCAATTTCATTAGGTGTTTTCCGTCTCTCTGCGCCTTCCACCATGGAGATCATGCGGTCCAGAAAACTCTGCCCGGGTTCAGTGGTAATTCTGATGATGATCTCGTTGGCGATAACAGTCGTTCCTCCGGTAACAGCACTCCGGTCACCACCTGATTCACGTATGACTGGTGCTGACTCTCCGGTAATTGCGGCTTCGTTGACTAGTGCGGCTCCTTTCACCACTTCCCCGTCTCCAGGGATTATTTCGTTTGTCTTTATAAGAACAATGTCACCTTGCCGGAGATCGGCGGAAGAAACTTCGTTGAAAGAAGCATCGAAGGATTCTGCTGTGAGTTTTCGGGCAGGAACGCTGGTTTTTGACTGGCGAAGGGATGCTGCCCTGGCTTTCCCACGTCCTTCGGATAGAGATTCTGCAAAGTTGGAAAAAAGCACAGTCATCCATAGCCAGAGAGAGACAAATCCTGTGAAGAAAGAGGATTTGGCGGTAGCAGAGAAAACACCGATGAGAAAACTCAGAGTGGTCAGGATCCCTCCGATTTCCACCAGCAGCATAACAGGATTTCCCTTCTGCTTACGCAGGTCCAGTTTAAGCAATGAAGAGATGAGTGCTTCACGGATAAGTTTCGGCTCAAAAGCGCCTAAACGGGGATATCGCTTCCGTGACATGGTTTCAGTTCCCTCCTATCATAGCCAGGTATTCGGCGATTGGCCCCATAGCAAAGAGCGGGAAAAACGTGAGAGCACCTATAATCAGAATCACCATAATTGTCCAGATAGAAAATGTAAAGGTAGCAGTGGGAAGAGTTCCGGAGCTGGGTGGAACTTTTTTCTTCTGTGCAAGCGATCCTGCCATAGCCAGCATGGCAACCGCCGGGACAAACCTGCCTATCGCCATTGCTAAAGCACCTGTGAGTGTGTAGAAGGCACTTGTTGCATCAAGCCCGGCAAAGGCGCTGCCGTTGTTGTTAGCCATGGATGCAAAGGCGTAAATAAGTTCGGAGAGCCCATGCGGGCCCGGATTCTTCATTACCTCTGCAACATTTGGCAGAATAAGTGCGATGCTTGAAAGCAGAAGAACAAGGACTCCAGGAACCAAAACGGTTATGACAGCCGTTCTCATCTCCAATACCTCTATCTTTTTCCCAAGGTATTCAGGGGTTCTTCCGATCATCAGTCCTGCAATGAAAACTGCAAGCACCACAAATCCGAGCATGGTGTAGAACCCTGATCCCACTCCTCCAAAGGCGACCTCGCCGAGAAGAATCATGAACATAGTCACCAGCCCGCCGAGTGGAGTGAGTGAATCATGCATGGAATTAACTGCCCCACAGGAAGTCGCCGTGGTGGATGTGGCAAAGAGTGATGAGCCCAGGAGCCCGAACCTGACATCCTTTCCTTCCATGGATATCCCGGAAACACCGAGTTCTTTTACCAGGGGGTTGCCTGCCATTTCTGTAGCATAGAGTGCACAAAACCCACATAAGAATAATATTAGCATAACAGTGTAGATAGCCCATCCCTGTCGCATGTTACCGATCATCCTTCCAAAGACCAGAGGCAAGGTTATGGGTATAAGGAGAATAAGGAAAATTTCTATCAGGTTAGTCAAAGGTGTCGGATTTTCATAGGGATGTGCGGAGTTTGCATTGAAAAATCCTCCCCCATTGGTACCGAATTCTTTTATCGCTTCCTGGGAGGCTACCGGCCCCATTGCAATTGTCTGCTGCCCTGCAGAGCCGTACCCTATGGCCTGGGCATAAGGATCCAGGTTCTGGATGACACCCTGGGAGGCGAGCAAGAGGGCAAAAATGAAAGCTATCGGGAGGAGGATGTAAAGTGTACAGCGAGTCATGTCCACCCAGAAGTTGCCTATCCTGTCGGTAGAATGGCGGGTGATTCCCCGCATCACTGCGATCGCTATGCAGATGCCTGTAGCAGAGGAGAGAAAATTCTGGACTGTAAAACCGGCCATCTGGGTAAGATAGCTTGCTGCAGTTTCGCCGCTGTAAACCTGCCAGTTTGTGTTAGTGACAAAACTGATAGCAGTGTTGAGTGCAACGTGCAGATCAAAAGCCCCGAAGTTTTGTGGGTTAAAAGGAAGAAAACCTTGCAGAAGAAGAAGTGTGAAGAGAATTACAAAACCTATACCATTGAAGACGAGCATATCCCGGGCGTAGCCCTTCCACCCATCTTCTCTATCAGGACCAGTTTCTATTAGTCCGTAGATCGCCTTTTCGATATGACCTGGAATTCCTCTGGACATATCTCCGGAAAATACACGGACGAAGAAATTGCTGAAAGGTAATGCTACCCCGGTAACAATGACCAAAAAGAGGAGGAGCATTAAACCGTCCACGGTTATATCTTGTGTTATCATTTAGTTCACGACTGTTATACGAGTGTGATATTAGTTCCAAATTAGGCTCTCTTCTAAAAGGACAACAAACGGAAAACGTAGGGTGGTGGGATTATAAATACTTATTCCTCGCTAAATAAATAGATTCAGTTGGCTTTAATAATATTGTTTAAGAATTAGTGCTCTTGTTTTACTTGTTTCAACCTATTATTTTCTATTCAGGCTTCCGATAGTGTGTACCATTAGGGGGTTGATATTTAATCTTTGAATACTTTCTCTAATCTGCATCTGTCTTCTTAGCTTATCTCTACAGTAAATTGAAGCGCATGGCGCGAAAAATAGGATGTAGTAAAGTATGTAATTTTCTGGAAAAAATACATAAATAAAATAGCTTTTATTCGTTGAAAAACGTACTTATGATTAAATTCCACCCTGAACCCTTGTGAAGGTGTACTTCTGAACCTGGGAACCTTGGCAAAAGCCATCGCGGCCCTTTTACTGCTAACAGCAGGGGTATTTCTGGTCCGCACCTACTGGATAGATCTCGCACCTCTTTTGGGTGAGATCTTGAGAACGCTCAGGGAAACCAGGATACGTTATGTTATTCTGGCTGTCTCAGTCTACCTGCTGAGCGTGTACTTATTTGCAGTCCGCTGGAAACAGGTTCTTTCCTGCGTTGGTTACGATCTAAAAGCCATAAGTCTTGTTCCCATTTATTTCGGAGCAGTATTTGTAAATAACATTACTCCGGGGGGAAATATGGCCGGATAAGAATCCTTCAGAATACTTTGGGCCAATAAACTCTTTGGGATAAGCTATACCAACGCTTTCAAAACAATCTTCTTCTAGAGATTGGTTGAAGCAATTCCTGTTGCTCTCTTATTAATTTATATTCTACACTCATTTCCGTCTTTGGAGATTAAATTCTTACCCCGAATAGATAGTTTAACGTTAAAATCAACCCATCTCTTGTTTTTATCTTTCCTGGCAGCAGGAATGATAGTGTGGTTTTTCCGAGCGAAATTTGCTTCCCTCTTTAAGATTGTGCAGCAAAACTGGAAACAGTTGAACAAATCTTTTATTCCTGTTCTCCTTCTATCCTGTGGGGTCTGGACCTTTGATATACTACGTCTCAAATTGGTTGCTTTAGCCCTGAATATTGATCTCTCTTTGAATCTGATTATAACAGTTTCAATCCTATCCTTCTTGCTCGGAGCCCTACCACTAACCCTCGGAGGTCTTGGAATAATTGAAGGAGGGCTGATCTCTTGCTTCTATATTTTGGGTTACCTCTTGCTTCTGCAGGCAGTTTCGTTTTTTTGGAACGTCTTATTTCTTATGGAGTCAGCAGCCTGATAGGATTTCTGTACCTGTCTTATTAAGGAGGATTTAATATCTGGAAAAACGCAAAGTTGCACTGATAAGTTGTTGGTATTTTCCAAAGGGTTTTGGAATCAGGTACTCTATACATGCCCTTGCTAAAGCCCTCGACGTGCATGTCCATGAGGTAAGCGTTATTATAAAGAGCTATTCGGGCACCTGCCTATTAGGGCACCCCTAAATATACTATCATAGAGGAGGTCTCAGTGATGAATCAAAAGT
>NZ_JAVKPK010000082.1:0-14672 GCF_031461075.1 Methanosarcina baikalica
CTTCCCCACCATAAAAAAATATAAGCATTAATAGGTGTAATAAGTTGCGTTGGAAACTATAGTTTAACTCGTGTTCAATATTTCATCGAGCCTCGTGACCCCGAGTTTTATGACCTTCTGGAAGAAACTTACGAATCCATTTTTTAATATTATACGAAGCTTTTAGAAAGCAAGGGCATGAAATTGAACTTACGAAAAACATAACACCATAAGAGATTAAAGATTCGCTTTACCGTACGGTAAACTACGAGCAGATAATAGAAAAAACAACATTTATGTCATCAGACCTTAGGAAAAGGGCACATGAGTTAAAAAAATAAATTACAGTACAATACTTAACAAATTGATCCAAGGTTCTGGTTAAATTATATATGTTCCTAATAAAAATTAGGTATCTTTAAAACTCTGAAATAACATTACTGATGAATAAATATGGATCCCAATGAACTGACCATCATAAGTCTTATCTTAGCCTTTATTTTTGGCATACCTGGTGTTATTAGTGCATATTATGCTATAAACGATCATAGTGAGAAAAATCAAGGTTTTACTTCTAAAGAAGAACATATTTTTGATAAAATAAGTAAAGTGAAAAAGGTTCTCTTAGAATTACGTGATAAGTGGAAATCTTCACCGATTAATATGTTAATTTTTACTGTGCTCATACTCCTAACATCAATTTTATTACTTATAGTTTCAACTTTATCTTTTTTAGGAGTTCATCGAGCAAGTGATTTGATTCCTATCATTTATGGCATTATAAACATTTATAAAAACTTCAATGTTGATCTAAAAATACTGATTTTTTCAATAATAAACATTGGGTTCACTTTTTACGTTTTAAAGTTATGTGTAACCCCATCAGAGATTCTTGCTATAATTAATATTTTTGTTCCGCAAAAAGAAGAAATTAAAGCTTTAAGTTTGCAAATTAATGAGTTGAAAAAGCAATCAGATGATTTATTCAAAATACAAACTAAAATACAACAGGAGTTAGATAAAGGGGAATATAAAGAAGCGATGCGGGATTTGCAAAGTAAAAAGATGCATACAGTCAGTAAATTATTAAACGAAGCTTCTTCTGAAATATTTAGAATACTAAAAAAGTATGAAGTGAAAGGTCACCCGGAAGCATATTATATTTATAATCCTTATCTACAAATAATTATAGAGTGTACCGACAATTCTGGTATTGTAAAAATCCCTGGTGAAGTGATTAAAGAAATTAAAAATCTTGAACACAAGTTTGATATAAAAATTGAATTTGCAGAGAATAAAATGAGTAACTAATTTTAGTTAAGTATCCATGTTATTCAAATACTTGATTTGTCTAGTGCCTACGTTTTTAGGGGTTCCGTTGCAAAAAATCTACAGTATGCCGCAAGTTCTGTAAATCCTAATTATTCTGTACCCCTCACCACAATAATAGAGTTTTAGCCTTTACTGATGATAGAGTTAATGTAAAAGTAAAACCTGTGCGTTTTCCTAAAAATCTATGCGAGCTTTTTGACAGAAAATGTTTGCATTTCCGAGTAGTGTACAAGTTTTTAAAGTTATAAATCTCAAGAAGTCATTACAATAGCATAAAAATTGACAAAACAAAATTATTCTAAGACAAAACAATTGGCTCTCTTTTATCAGGATATGTTTAAATTGTAACAAACGAAATTATGCTGATATGGAGAGTGCTTCCCAGAATAAAGAGTTATTCGAAAAAATATCTTCATTCCTCGAGAAGGAAGGAGCAACAAAGGTAGCTATTTTTGGCTCTTATGCAAGAGGAGAAGAAAGACCAGAAAGTGATATCGACGTTCTTGTAGAGTTTTCCAAAACGAAAGGTCTGCTCACTATGGTCAAAATTGAGAGAGAGCTATCAGAGTCTCTTGGAGTAAAAGTTGATTTACTAACCGAGGGGTCGATAAGTCCATACCTTATTGAAGGAATTAAAAAAGAAGCAAAAGTGATCTCTGCATGAGAAAAAACGACTCGATTTACCTTAGCCACATCCTCGATTCAATTGAACGTATTGAAGAATATACTAGAGGTATGGAAAAAGAAGATTTTTCGTCTAGCAATCTAGTTCAAGATGGGACGATCAGACAAATTGAGATTATAGGTGAAGCCGCTAAAAACTTATCCCAAGATCTCCGCGAAAAGTATCCTCAAATTCCCTGGAAGGACATTGCTGGGATGAGGGATCGATTGATTCATCATTATTTTGGAATTAATTTGGAAGATGTTTGGCATACTGTTAAAGTCGATATTCCTGTTTTAAAAGATGAGATTCTTGTGATACTCGATATTCTGGAGACTGAAAAATAATGATGTCTCTGATTGAATGGTTCCACTGCAAAAATTAATTTTATAGATTTCTGCCTATGCGTTTGCAATCACAATTGTTACAAAGTATATAGGAATATGCAGGTTATCTTCTGTTTAATAGGCATGTAATCGATGATATTTCCGATATTCCTATATCTTTTGGAATATTTGCGGTTTAGGAATATTTGCGGTTTATAAAGTATAGGGATCGCCTGCTGAGAGTGCTGTTCCTTATTTCTATTGGAAGTCGGCCAGAGGAGGATAGTATTTTACGTAGTTAAACTGAAAAATCAATAGCATTAAACCCTGAATTGTCTAAATCTTAATAATTATTTACAGCAAGAGTGCCCTCAAAGGGGTATACTTCCAGAATCGGGAATTCGTCATCCTGACAAAGGATTACATCAAGAATAGCGCTTATTTGATGAAAATCGTCCGGCAGATGGACAGAAAACTGATCGAACAATTCTAGAGAAAAATACTTTAATTACGCGATGTTTATTCGGATGAGGAAGTTTAAAATGCAAGTCTACATCGACGGAAAGTACTATGAAAAGGAAAATGCAAAGGTGTCGGTATTCGACCATGGTTTTCTCTACGGGGATGGAATTTTCGAAGGAATCCGGGTTTATTCGGGAAAAGTCTTCAAGCTGAAAGAACACCTGGACAGGCTCTATAAAAGCGCGAAGGCGCTAATGCTCGAAATTCCATTAACTCCGGATGAATTAAAAAAGGATGTTGAAGATGCCGTGAAGCGTAACCAGAAAACAAATGGCTATATTCGGCTGGTCGTTTCACGGGGTGAAGGAGACCTCGGAGTAAATCCGTTCCTCTGTAAAAAAGCTTCGGTGATCATTATTGTCGGGGACATCCAGCTTTATCCTGAAAAGTTTTATACGGAAGGAATCCCGGTTATCACGTCGAGTCTGCGCCGGATCAGCCCGGACTGTTTCGACGTCCGGATCAAATCGCTCAATTATTTGAATAACGCTCTCGCGAAGATCGAGGCTGCCCAGGCGGAATGCATGGAAGCGGTGATGCTAACGCGGGAAGGCTATGTCGCGGAATGCACCGGGGACAATATTTTTATAGTGTCTAATGGGGTTCTTTACACACCCTGCCTGACCGACAGCGCCCTCGAAGGGATAACCCGCAGTTTTGTGATGGAAATCGCCGAACGCGCCGGAATGACTATCCGGGAAACCCATTTAACGCAGTACGATCTTTACACCGCAGACGAATGCTTCTTGACAGGAACCGGGGCGGAATTGATTCCGGTCAATAAAATCGACGGCCGCGTGATCGGCAGCGGTAGACCCGGTGAGTGGACGAAAAAACTGGCAAACCTCTTTCATGAGGCAGTGCACACGTAATAACGGAAGATATTTCACCCGATTGGTTCCGGAAATGCTCAGGTTAATCATGGCCTGGACATTCCCATAACACTTTTCGCGTCATAAAAATCAGCGTCACGGTGATAAATGGCGGTTTTCTGTTTACCCGAAAATTTTTGAAATTTGCATCCGGTTATCTTATTCCGCTCTTCGCTGTTCCGAATGGGTAATTTATACAGGACTTACGTACCTGAGGTACAAAATCAAGTATGATAAACACAGTGAGTTAAAATTACATTTTCGACAGTTAAAGGTTTATTCCCACACAGCTTCAGGGACAAAACGTCTCATTTCCGGGCTGAGGCGTTTTTTGAATTGACACTCAATTCAAGATCTACTGTAACTATTTTTTTTCATGAATGTGTTCTTTCAGTCTTTTTTGCCAAAAACACAATCTTTCTCCATGTTTTTAGGGTTTAAGCGTTATGTTTGTTAAAATATAACAGTGGAATCTGTTCTATTTCCTGGAGGTAAAATGTTCCGTTTCGAGAGGAAAAATATGATCTTTATCAAAGCATAATGGTATGATATATCTTCTTCTTTTTTGTTAAAATCGCCATACGCCCATTATTTGATGGGATGAGTGTTATGTTTATTTAAACATAACGGTGTGATATCCCCTATTGTTCCTATATGGTTTGTTTCAAGCAGTAATCCTTTTTTCGCAAAATGAAGTGTTATCTTTTCTACAACATAACAAAATTTCTATTTTGAATTTATAATTGCTCATTACTAAACTGAGAAATAGTGTCTATTGATATCTCTTCTCAAGAATAGTTTTCTAATTATCTCGTGAATTGTACTCTATTTCTTCTAATAGTTGGTAACTCGACCTATAGAAAACTATTTATACAAATAAATAGGAAAATGGTAACTGTATTCCTCCATTATAAAGCTTAGTTATGTTTGTATAAACATATCACTTAATAAATTAATATGGGAGGCTCAAAAAAAAAGAAGTCTGCAACACAGGAAAAATCTCACTATTCTATTGAGTAGCTCGATTGATTGTTCAAAATATAATGTCCGAAGAGGCAAATTGTGAGTTTTGGGATGAGCTCTACAAGAAAATATTGGAAGAATGAAAATGACAAGAAAAATTGCTTTTTATGGTAAAGGTGGTATCGGAAAATCCACCACTCAACAAAATACTGCAGCAGCTATGGCATATTTTCACGGCAAAAAAGTTTTTATTCATGGTTGTGACCCAAAAGCAGACTGCACTCGTTTGGTACTCGGCGGCGTACCTCAGACCACAATAATGGATACGCTCAGAGAGCTGGGTGAGGAGGCTGTAACAACTGAAAATGTAGTTAATACCGGTTTCGGAGGAATCAAATGCGTCGAATCCGGTGGTCCAGAGCCCGGTGTTGGCTGTGCTGGTCGGGGAGTTATCACCGCGATCAATCTTATGGAGGATTTGGGAGCCTATTCAGAGGATTTGGATTTTGTTCACTTCGACGTATTGGGTGATGTTGTCTGCGGTGGTTTTGCAATGCCGATTCGAGAGGGAAAAGCCCAGGAGGTATATATAGTCGCTTCTGGAGAGATGATGGCAACTTATGCAGCAAATAATATCTGCAAGGGCCTGCTGAAGTATGCCGAACAAAGTGGTGTAAGATTGGGAGGAATTATTTGCAACAGCCGTAAGGTCGATAATGAGCTGGAAATGATGGAAGAATTTGTTTCCGCGCTTGGAACACAACTGATTCATTTTGTACCACGAGACAACATTGTTCAAAAAGCGGAGTTCAATAAAAAGACAGTTGTAGAGTATGACCCAGAATGCAATCAGGCGCTTGAATACGGAAAACTCGCCAAGAAAATTCTTGAGAATGATATATTCGTGATCCCAAAACCATTAAGCATGGACCAGCTGGAAAAAATGGTAGCAAGATACGGGCTTATGGACTGATCATGCAAAAAGCCATTCATGCAATTTCATTCTCCACACGCAGCGTAAAACTTCATTGTAAACACACAAAATTTCATTTGCCGCCGGATGAAGTTTCGTATTATAAATTTCGGCTGGAAAAGGAGGCTTCATATGAAAATGATCAGAGCTATATTGCGCCCTGAAACTACTGATGAAGTTACTGAAGGACTCGAAGAGGCTGGTTTTATCTCACTAACAAAAATAAATGTATTTGGTCGTGGAAAACAGAATGGGATCACGGTAGGAACGACACACTATGATGAACTTCCTAAAACCATGATTATGCTAGTTGTAGAAGATAAGTCTGTTGAAGAAGTTGTTAAACTTATCAAATGCAAAGCATACACAGGTAATTACGGAGACGGTAAAATTTTTGTAACTCCCGTTGACGATGCGTACACAATACGTACTGGAGTTCCAGGTCTTTAAGGAGATGCAACTATGAAAGAAATAATTGCAATTATCCGTCCGAAAAAAGTTGTGCCCACAAAGGAAGCCCTTGAGATACTTGGTGTTCCGAGTGTAACTGCGATTCCAGTACTCGGCCGGGGTAAACAACGAGGCATTGCAGCCGAACTCAACATCGATATTCATCCTGATATTTTGGCTCAAGGTATAATGGCTGGAATGAAGTACATGGAGTATGTTCCCAAACGCCTTCTGTCCGTAATTGTCCGCAATGAAGATGTTGATACGATTGTTGAAACAATCATTAAGGTTAACCAAACTGCAGAGATAGGTGACGGGAGGATTTTCATCTGTCCGGTTGATGATGCCTTTAGGGTAAGGACAGATGAACAGGGCGACAGCGCTGTTCTGTAATAAAAAGAACAAGGAGGAACGAATCCATGCCATATCACACATTCAAATGTAGCGAATGTATTCCTGAAAGGGCAATGCACGCTGTTATAAAAGGTCCAGGCGAGGATTTGACGTCGTGCCTTCCTCTCGGATACCTTAACACAATTCCGGGAACTATTTCGGAACGTGGCTGCGCTTTCTGCGGAGCAAAGCATGTTATTGGTGCACCCATGAAAGATGTCATTCATCTGTGTCATGGACCAGTCGGATGCACCTATGACACCTGGCACACCAAACGCTACATCAGCGATAATAACAACTTCCAGCTTAAATATGCCTGGGCGACGGATATGAAGGAAAAACATGTCGTGTTCGGCGCCGAAAAACTGCTCAAGCAGAACATCATCGACTGTTTCAAGGCTTTTCCGCATATCAAAAGGATGAGCATCTACCAAACCTGCACTTCAGCGCTTATAGGGGACGATATAAATGCGGTTGCTCAAAAAGTAATGGCAGAAATGCCCGATGTCGATATCTTCGTCTGCAATGCTCCTGGATTCGGGGGGCCGAGCCAGTCGGGAGGGCACCATAAAATCAATATCGCGTGGGTCGATCAGAAGGTCGGAACGTTTGAACCGGAAATTACAAGCAAATACGTCATCAATTACGTCGGCGACTATAACATCCAGGGCGATGTGGAAATCATGGTGGACTATTTCCGGAGAATGGGGATTCAGGTTCTTTCCACCTTTACAGGCAACGGATCCTACGACGATCTCAGAGGTATGCACCTGGCACACCTCAATGTGCTTGAATGTGCACGTTCCTCTGAGTACATCTGTAACGAACTCAGAAAAAGATACGGGATCCCGCGTCTTGATATCGATGGATTTGGATTCGAACCGTTGTCTGTATCACTCATGAAGGTCGCCATGTTCTTCGGACTCGAAAAGGAAGCAAAAGTCATTATCGACGAAGAAACCGCCAGATGGAAACCGGAACTCGACTGGTACGCGAAACGTCTGAAAGGGAAAAAAGTATGCCTCTGGCCTGGAGGCTCCAAACTCTGGCACTGGGCGCATGTAATTGAGGAAGAGATGGGAGTTAAAGTCGTCTCTGTGTATTCAAAATTCGGTCATCAAGGAGACTTCGAAAAGGGCGTTGCACGGTGTAGCGAAGGCGCGCTAGCCATCGATGATCCCAACGAGCTTGAGGGACTTGAAGCTATGGAGATGTTGAAGCCCGATATCATCCTCACCGGTGTTCGTCCAGGCGAGGTTGCCAAAAAGGCCCGAATCCCATATCTCAACATACATGCATATCACAACGGTCCCTATAAAGGATTTGAAGGATGGGTCAGGCTTGCCCGTGATCTTTACAACGCGATCTATTCGCCGATTCATCAGCTTTCCGGCGTAGATATCAGCAAGGATGAGATACCTACAGATACGGGATTTTTGACTCGACGGCTGATTTCTGATATGAATATAAGTAAGGATGAGACAACTCCAAGCTCGGAAAGACCGTATACCGGAGAATACGATATTGTTTCAAAATTACGTGGAAAGACATACCAAAGTTCACCAATACAGCTTGGCTCACAACAACAGCTTGATGGCACGGTATAATGGAGGTGATGTCATTCATGGATGATATTATGAAAGACAGGATCGAGCAACTGGTGGATTATATTATGAAATGGTGTCTGTGGCAGTTTCACTCCCGTGCCTGGGACAGAGAGAAGCAGAACGAGGGAATCCTTACAAAAACCATGCAGTTATTGTGTGAGGAACCCGTTGAACTCGAAACTCCGGCGGACAGATGCTATTGGGTGGACGCTGTGTTTCTGGCTAAGGGTTTCAAAAATACGTGCCCATGGTTGGCCACGATGGACAAAAAAGATATCAAGCTGCTCATGCAAGGACTCAAAGATCGTATGGACTACTTAACCATTAAAGGGTCACTGAATAAAGAACTTACTAACCCGCTCTATTAAGAAAGGGGAAATATTATGTCTTGCGAACTAAAACAACGAGAGCGTGGCGGCATTATCAACCCGATATTCACATGCCAGCCTTGCGGCGCGCAGTATGTCAGTATAGGAATAAAGGATTGCATTGCGATCGTTCATGGAGGACAGGGATGTGTTATGTTTGTCCGCATGCTGTTCGCACAGCATTTCAAGGATAGCTTCGAGATCGCATCTTCCTCTGTGCACGAGGATGGTGCGGTGTTCGGCGCTGTCAAACGCGTTGAAGAAGCGGTCGATGTGCTTTTGATGCGGTATCCGCATGTGAAGGTCGTACCAATCATCACGACATGCTCGACGGAAATCATCGGCGACGATATCGATGGTCTCATTAGGAAGCTCAAAAAGGGGCTTTTGAATGAAAAATATGCCGGTCGGGAAGTCTATCTTATTCCTATTCATGCACCCAGTTTTAAGGGAAGCATGGTGAGTGGATACGATGTCGCGGTGCAGGATTTAGTAAGTGCGTTTGCGAAAAAAGACAAACCTAACGGAAAACTCAACCTGATTACCGGCTGGGTCAATCCGGGAGACGTAACAGCACTCAAGCACCTTTTGTCGGAAATGGATGTGGATGCGACAGTCCTTTTCGAAATCGAAAGCTTCGATTCTCCTCTGATGCCAGACAAAAGCGGGGTCTCCCACGGCAGCACGACGGTTGATGACTTGATCGGAACGGCGGATGCCCTGGGAACGATTGCACTGAACAAGTACGAAGGAGGAAAAGCCGCCGGATTTTTGGAAAGCAAATTTAACGTTCCTGCAATCATAGGACCGACTCCTATCGGCATTCGCAACACTGATACCTTCCTGCAGAACGTAAAAAAAATGACTGGAAAACCAATTCCAGAATCACTCGTTCGCGAACGGGGAATTGCCATCGATGCGCTGACCGACCTTACACATATGTTTTTCGCCGATAAGAGAATCGCTATCTACGGAAACCCCGATCTTGTCATCGGTCTTGCCGAATTCTGTCTTGATCTGGAGATGAAGCCTGTGATTCTTCTTCTCGGCGATGACAACCAGGCCTATCAAAACGATCCGCGTATCAAGGCGTTTCAGGAAAAAGTTGATTTCGATATGCAGATCATTATGAATGCGGATCTGTGGGAACTGGAAAACAGGATCAAAAACAAGGAAGTTGAACTCGATCTCATCCTGGGGCATTCCAAGGGTCGGTGGACCGCCATCGACAACAATATTCCCATGGTACGCGTGGGTTTTCCCACCTTCGACCGTGCAGGACTGTACCGCCATCCGGTCGTTGGATACGCGGGTGCAATATGGCTCGCTGAACAGATGGCGAACACATTGTTTACCGATATGGAGTACAAGAAGGATAGGGAATGGTTACTGAATGTATGGTAAGGAGTATTAAATGAATTAGGATTCGAGCAATCAAATATTGTAAGACTTAGCTGAGATTTTATCCCAATCCTGCCAGTTCTCGATTGTTATCATGTTCTGGCAGAATCACTAAGAAGAGGATCCAAATTAAAGTTTCGCTGGCGCATCTCGCTGCAAGCAATGGGGTATTTTTGCGTCGTTACAAATGATATATTCCTATGATTACGGAGTTAATCCCGTAGGGCTTATGTAAATCTAGCAGATAGGTCCGACGGCGAGTAACTATTTTTATCTCAGCCTGAAATCATCATGAATTGCAACAAGAAAGGAGGATGTGTCTTGAAAATTGCAGTTGTAGAAAGCAGTAACCAAAAAACGAGTTCAATATTTGAACCTGGATTCGTTGCAACATATGAGAACGAAGGCGGGGAATGGAAAGTCATGAACCGTTTTGAAAATAAAGTTTGCAACGCGAAGGGTATTGCTGCGGTACGCATGGCTGTGGCAGATATCATAAAGCAGCTTGATGATGTGAAAATAGTGGTTGCCAGTGAAATCCCAGGGATAGCGTTCGGTATTTTTGAAACAGCGGGCTTTGAAATATTCCTTGTAAAAAATTGCGCTTTGGATGTTCTTGATTCAGTCAAAAAAGAAATGCTTGAGGTAATTGAGGAGCAGCAGGAGAAACCCTGCAAATTCGATATCGTACAATTTTTGGAACCTGGTATGTATAAAGGTGATTTTTGTCTTAATATGGAAGAAATCCTTTCAAAGAATCCGCAGTTGACTTCAAAGAAAATTCTGATTCCCTATCTGAAAAATGGAGAGTTCAATAGGCTGGATGTCATTTGCAGTCATGTTCCAAAGTGGTTTGACAAAGATTTTGGCGTCTTGGGGCTTGAATATGAAACTGTAAATGTACTACCGACTAAAAAGACCGTTAGAATAGTGCATGTGCAAGCTTTGTGAATATTATTAATAAAGTTATAATAATGTCACATTTTTGGTCTTGAGCGCGGATGATTGCTTAAACGGTTTTGCGCCTTTGCTTTTAGTCAATACTCTATCCATATGATACGGTGCCGAAAGAACTGCTTATTCACCTAGAATATATCGAACAGGACAATAAGTGGATGAATATGTTTCTTACACAACTGGAAAAAATGTACAGGAAGGGTGTACTTTAATGGAGCAGGTTAGTTATACACAGAGAAACTGCACAGATACGAAGAAAATCGAAACGTTTCTTTTGCGAGAAAGAACCGGCGTGCTTGGAATGGTAAGTGGTAATTTCCCGTATGCTGTTCCGATGAATTATGTATGGCACAACGGTTCTGTTTACTTTCATGGCATGGGGTCGGGTAAAAAGGAAAATATTCTTTCCCAAAATCCGCTCGTTTGTTTCACTATATATAAGGAACATGGTACCGTGACTGACCCGGTGCCCTGTCATGCAGATACGGCATACATGAGCGTAATGCTTTTTGGAAAGGCTGAAAAGGTGACTGACTCCAAAGAGGCAGCCGAAGCACTCCAGAAACTGCTTGACAAATATATGCTGAAGTATTACAGTAATCCTTTAACCAGCACTTTAATTGAGAAGTATCGCTCTTCACTTGATGGGAACATGGTTTCGATTTATCGGATAACTTTGCAGGGAATGACGGCCAAAGAAAACTCGGTGGAGCCTGAAAAATTATTTAACTCGAAAACGCGGTAACCATATGCTATAGTTACATGAAGCAAAGGCGCTTTAGGAACAAAAATTCCCGAAGCGCCTTTTCAGGTTATGGTGCAAAAATAATATTTCCGCAGTTTGATACTATCATTTTTATCTTTTTTGAGCTATCATAAATCTTTTTACCCTTTTTTTCTCCTTATCAAACACTTATGGGCATTTCCTACAAGGTCGAGTCTTCCTGCTTTTTCCAGGGCTTCATATACAAGCTCATAGTTTGCAGGGCTCCTGTAGTGCATAAGGGCTCTTTGCATGACTTTTTCTTTTTTGTTCCGTGCAACGTATATTTTTTTGCCGGTGAACGGGTCAAGTCCTGTGTAATACATACAGGTCGATACGGTCATAGGAGTAGGGGTAAAATCCTGTACCTGTTCTGTATAGCCTCCATGGTCCCGCACATACTCTGCCATTTCTATCATATCCTCAAGAGTGCAGCCCGGGTGGCCTGACATCAGGTAGTTTACAACGTACTGCCGCTTGCCGCACTTCCTGTTGAGAGTTGTAAATTTTTCGGCAAATTTTTCATAGACTTCTCTGCCGGGTTTGCACATTGCATTCGTGACTCGTTTTGAGAAATGTTCAGGTGCGATTCTCAACTGTCCGCTAATGTGGTGGGCGCAAAGTTCTTCGAGATACTCTTCATCCTCAAGAGCCAGGTCGTAGCGTACTCCATAGCCTGTAAAGACCTGCTTGACTCCTGGAAGTTCGCGCAGGCGGCGCAGGAGTTCGAGCAGCTTTTTATGGCTGGTATCCAGAGCAGGACATATACGGGGGTAAAGGCAGGACTTATCCAGGCAGGCTCCTTTCTTCTCCCAGGTTTTACACTCCATGCCGTACATGTTGGCGCTGGGGCCGCCTACCCCATTTATAATGCCTTTGAAATCCGGTTTTTCTGTAAGTTTTTTTGCTTCTCGCAGGACGGAGTCGATGCTGCGGCTTGCAATCGTGCGTCCCTGATGCTGCGTAATTGCACAGAAGGCGCAGCCTCCGAAGCAGCCTCTGTGCGTTGTAAGGGAGAATTTTACCATTTCCAGGGCAGGGATAGATTCTGTATAGGAAGGGTGGGCTTCACCAGTGAACGGCAGCTCATATACATGGTCCATTTCAGCATCTGTCAGGAGACGCATAGGCCTGTTCTGCACAATGACGGTTTTCGGGTGAGGCTGGACAACACCTTTTCCAGTAACAGGATTCTGTTCCATGAAATATTTGCGGAAAGCCTCTGCAAAGGCTACTCTATCCTGAGAAACGTCGGAAAAAGAAGGGATTTCAACGTATTCTCCTAAAAATTCAGCTGTCTCTGCAGTTGTTTTCCCATATTTTTGTTCAGGTACATCCTGTTCCTTCTGTTCTTTCTCTGTCTTTTTGCCTCTTTCTTTGAGTTCTTTCCAGGCTTTAACTTCCATCTTCCAGACCGTTCCCGGAATGTCTTTTACATCTCTGATACTTTCCCCGGCCTGTAAGCGTCTTGCAATTTCTACGATCTGAAGTTCTCCCATGCCGTAGACCACGAGATCGGCAGGTGCATCAGCCAGAATGGATTGCCTGACCTTGTCTGAAAGATAGTCGTAATGGACAAAGCGTCGTAAGGAAGCCTCAATACCCCCCAGCACGATAGGCACTTCAGGAAAAGCTTCTTTTATCCTGTTTGAGTAAATTATTGTAGCTCGGTTCGGGCGAAGCCCTGTTTTACCTCCAGGGGAATATGCGTCCTTCTCTCTAGGCTTCAGGCCCGGGGTCAGGTTGCTGACCATTGAGTCAGTATTTCCGGCGCTTACGGAAAAGAAAAGTCTGGGCTTTCCAAGTTTTCTGAAGTCTTCAGGGCTGTCCCACCGCGGCTGGGCAATTATTCCGACCCTGAATCCAGCGTCTTCAAGTACCCTTCCTATTATCGCGGTGCCGAAGCTGGAATGGTCTACATAAGCGTCTCCGGTGACCAGGATAATGTCCAGTTCCTTCCAGCCGCGAGATCTTACTTCTTCAGGGCTCATTGGAAGGAATTCTGATATAGGTGTGCGTGAAGAAACAGACTTTTCTGATTTTTTTGCCTTTTTTCCGGTCTTAATTTCGGATCTTTTTTCCGGTTTTTTATCTGTATCTGCTGAGGACTTTGCTTCTGTTTTCTGTCCGTCTGTTTTTTCGGATTTTGTCCTGGACCTCGTTTCTAATTGTGCTTCTTCTACTGTTTCTTGTCTTACTTCCATTTTTTTTGGGACAAAAAAACCGGTTTTTCTGTTCAGCCTCTTTTTATCCGGTTTCTCCAGGCTGAATTTTTTATTTTCTTTTGAAACTTCCGTATCTTTTGCCATAATGTGCTTCCAGGCTCCTCATTCGATTCAATCCCCGGTTAAACAGGCAGTGGGATTATTCTCATATCCGGTTCTTCTTCTCAGACCGTCTTCCAGGGCAGTCTTCATACTCCCATCATCATTCTTAGCATCCTGTATGAGGCCATGATCTGGTTGTTTCCATCCCTGTCCGCAGGGGCTCCATGTCCGGAATACAGGGTTTTTACATCAATTTTTATTAGTTTTTCCACCGAGCTAAGCATCTTTTCAGGTTCTGAACCATCAAAATCCATTCTTCCGAACCCTCCACCCGGAAATACCGTGTCCCCGGAGAAGAGACTTTTTGAAACCGGTTCATAGAGGCAAATACTCCCCTGTGAGTGGCCAGGCGTGTGGATAACTTCCAGCTGTTCCCCATTTCCTATGTCAATTTTATCCCCTTCTTCATATGTAATTGTGGGCTTGACAGCAGGTGCACGGTCTCCGAAAAGCACGGACACACTCAGGTATTCATCGTTTACACCCTGAAGGTCGGCTTTGTGTATCCCGATTTCTGCACCGCTCTTTTCTGCGATTATTGCTGCTGCCGCTGTATGGTCATAATGACAGTGGGTCAGGATTATGAGTTTCAGGTCTGTAAGCTTGATATATTTCTCCAGTTGTTTAATAATCAGATCACTACTCATTCCCGCGTCGATAAGGATCTTCCCATTTACCAGATAGACACTTGAATCGTAAGCTGTGGGACAAATGTATCGGACTTCCGTATTTCTTCCTCCTATATTCCTCTCTCTTTTTGCTCTTTTTTATTTCT
>NZ_JAVKPK010000083.1:0-14626 GCF_031461075.1 Methanosarcina baikalica
ATTAGTGGAATAAAAGAGAAATAATCTTCAGTTTGATAGTGAGTTTAAGAAGACCCTATATCAAATAAAAGTATGGCTAAAAGGTAAATTCAAATCAGTCAGTCTGGGCAAACAAAATCTATGTGAGGGTTTGTATATTCCCTAAATAGCTCTAAAAAAGGAGTTTAGTGGCTTAAAAGCCACTTTGTAGTTTAATCATTAGTAACTGTGAAGTCACTAATTATAAGTTCAATATTCTTTCCATCGGATGGAGGAGCCACTAACAACAAATTCATTATAATACTTTCAGGCTCTTTCGGAATTGAAGAAATATTTGTATTATTATAGTCTGCTATAACTGTTCCATCTGCCTGCGTGGATGTGAATCTTATATAATTGGGTTTCCATTCAATTCTATAGGTTGTGTTTATGCCTTCGATGCTCGATGGAACCAGATAATCTTTACTATTTCCTTCAATTTTAGAGGGTTCTATAGAATACCAGAGTTGATTTCCATCAGGTTCGCCCCATCTTGAAGTTATAATATTTAATTCATGATAGTCGTCTAAATAGGTACAAAGTCCTACCACACTATTTTTGTCAAAAGTATAAACAGGTGAAGCTACAGTCCATGTGAAAGTACCATAAAGATATGAATTTTGACTGTTTAACATAGTACATTTCCATTTGCCATTGTCATTTACAATTGTTAAGTGCATTCTATTCTGGTCATCTATCCATGCACCTGTGTTATTCCAGTAATTATTACCGGGATTTGCTTTGCCCCCTGTCAAATACCAGTTTTGCCCTTTCCAGTTCACTCCTGCCTGTGAAGATTGTGTATTCAGTCCTGCCGGAAAAACCAAAATCAATACAATTAACAGAACAAACAAGCACATCAAATATTTAATAGTCTTCATTTTACCCTAACATATTTTTATGAATATTTCAAAACGTTTATTGCCTGTAGTCAAGCTCAGATTCGATGTTTATGTATTTTCTGTAATTTTCCTAGTTGAATTTTTTTTCATAGTATACAAAGTTCTGAAGGAAATGTTTAAAACTCAATAGGATATATCTAATATTTATATCTTTATTTAAAAAATAAACAATATATAATAAGTACTATTATATAATAGTTAATATTATGTTCAATAACCTTTAGCATCAATATCTCTTATTTTTTGTTTAATTTTAATTTCATCTGTTGCATTGACAACTTCGGTACAAAGCACAAAATAATAATTAAATGATATTTATGTCACCTAATAAAAGTACTATTCGCGACTCAAATTTTGAGCTATTAAGGCTTGTTTTAATCTTAATGATTATATGTCTCCATTATTTTAAGTATGGAGGGGTGTTTCATACACTTACACCTTCGGATTCAAATTATTATTCCGCTTATGGGTTAGAAAGCCTCTTTATCATTGCAGTAGACTGTTTTATACTTATAACCGGATACTATCAAATTAATGGAAAATTTAAATTAAAAAAAGTCATTGGCCTCTGGGCGCAGGTCATTTTTTATTCGGTAACGATTTCATCAATATTTTGGTTTACTGGGATTGAGCCTCTGACCGTACCCACAATATTACAAGCATTTTTCCCGGTAATTACTGGAACATACTGGTTTGTGACATTATACATCGTTCTGTATCTTTTTTCCCCATTTATAAATATAGCTCTTCAAAATATGAAAAAAGCAGATCATAAGAAACTAATTATAATTTCCGCAGTTTTTTTTGTAATCTTACCGTCAATTAATTTTACCTATTTTACCGACACCGGATACAGTTTATATAATTTTGTTTTTCTTTATTGTGTAGGCGCATACATAAAAAAATATGATCTTCCAATCAAAAACCCAACCTATTTCTTAGTTGGGTATCTTATATGTAGTTTTTTAATATTCTCTGGAGTCATGCTTCTTAGAACGTTTTCTGAAACTCCCGAGTACTTCTTTGCCGATCCCTGGAACTATAATTTTATTTTTGTAGAATTTGGGGCCATTTGTCTTTTTATGGTGTTCAAAAGCATCAAAATACAATCCCCAACAATAAATTTTATGGCAACATCTGTTTTCGGCATATATCTGATATCAAATCATCCATTTGTACTGGATGTGTTGTACTCTAACATCCTTCATTGTGCTGACTATTATTACAGTCCTCTTTTTGTTTGGCATGTTCTATTTTCAGGAATCGGTGTTTTAGTCTCGTGTTTGATTATCGATTTCTTTAGAAAGAAATTGTTTTTAATACTACGTAAACTCATCCCAAAATCAATTTTATCCTCATTCAGCTGACCTTCCACAGATGTCTGACAAATTTATTCATTTTCCTCACTAATATACAACTATTAAATATATTGTATCTTGACTCTGATTTCATTATGCTTGTTACAACACGTTCTTTTGATCATGGAATCATTTCTGGCATTATGATGAACTTGAAATTGGAAAAGTGATTGACGAAGTGCTGCCCAAATATGGGCAGCACAAGTTAGCTCATTCTATTGTAGTAAAAGCAATGCTTCTCAATTGTCCTGGTTTCACTAACAGTCACCTTTACACGTATTTTCAGTACCTTGAAACTCTTCCAATTGAAAGACTACTTGGTTCTGGAGTCAGTGCATCTGATCTATTCCTGGAGTCAGTGCATCTGATCTATTCGAGATCTAAAAAACGATTTTGAGTTTTGAGGTCAGCTTCATGAAAGAATCTTTAGAAAAAATATCTGTAAAAGATTCCCTCTATATCTCAGGAATCTTTTCTCTGGCAGAAGCCTTAGTAGAGGTTTTAGGGGAAACTTTCTTCGTTTTGAATGCATTTTAAAGCTTCAAGTTTCCTTTTTGCGTCTGCCAGGTCCGGATAGAGGCGCAGGATTTCACTGAAAGTCCTTATGGCTTCGCCGTATCTTTCCATTTTTCCGAGGATAACTCCTCTGTAATTCATGGACTGGGCATCACGCGGGTTTATCCTTAGCAGCCTGTCAAAGGCTTTCAGGGCTTCCTCGTATTCTCCGATTTTTGCAAGAGAGATACCCAGATATTTCAGGGACTGTTCATGCCAGGGGTTAAGGGCTAAGGCTTCGCCAAATGCCCTGCATGCAGTCTCGTAAAGTTTCTGTTTGAAGCAGACAATCCCTATATTATAGATCGCTTTGATGTTCTCAGGTTCTTTTTCCAGCACAAGGTCAAAAGCCCGCAGGGCTTCCCTGTACAGTTCGAGCGTGCAGAAGGCAATTCCCTTAAAGTTCAGGGCATCGAGGTTCTCAGGGGAGATCTCAAGGATGCGGTCAAAATAGCTAAGGGCCTCTTGCGCCCGGTCAAGTTTGATAAGGGTCGTGGCTGCATTATAAAGGGCTTCCTCGTTCCCGGGGTTAAAAAGTGCGGCTTTTTCAAAGGCTTTCAGGGCTGCTTTGGAGTTACCGAGTTCCAGGAAGCAGAGCCCCAGATAGTTCAGGCTTTCAGGGTCGTCGGGTGCAGCTTCCAGCAACATTCCAAAGGTTTCGGCAGCAGTTTCGTATTCTCCAAGGTTGAAAAGCACAAGAGCGCTATGATAGAGGGCTTCCCTGTGCACAGGGTCGTGCTCCAGAATTATATCAAAAGCCTTCAGGGCTTTTTCATATTCCTGAAGCTCCATTCTTGAGATCCCGAGCCTGTAACAGACTTCAATAAATTCCGGGAAATCAGGGGCAAGCAGGAGCACCTTTTCAAGATCCTGTGCAGCTTCCTTGAAGTGCTGGAGCTTAAAATTGGCCACTGACCGGCTGTAGAGAGCGTTTATGTTTTCAGGGTTCAGGATCAAAGCCGAATTGAAAGCCTGGCAGGCCTCCTCATAACTATTCAGTCCAAGGAGGGCAAGCCCTTTTTGCTCCCAGGCAACTTCCAGCGCCGAATCGAGTTCCAGAGCCCTTTCAAAAGCTTCTAGCGCTTGCTGGTCCCGGTCAAGTCCTCTTAAAGCAAGCCCTGTTACATACCAGATATCTGCAGCCTCCGGTTTTGCCTCAAGGATTTTTTCAAATGTCTCAAGGGAAGCCTCATAGCCTCCCATTTTGAGCTGGGAAAGCCCCATCTTCTTCCAGGCGTCTTCTGTCTCTAAATAATTTAATTTGTCTTTTAATCCGCGGTTTTCTTCTTGATTTCCCGGGACAGCCTGCTCGAAGGCTTCGAGAGCTTCAGCATAGTATTCAAGAGAAAAGAGAGTAAGACCTCTTCCGTACCATGCTTTTTCAAAATCCGGATAGAATGAAAGAAGTTCTGAAAATACCTCAAGGGCTTCTTCCAGCCTGCCAAGTTTCAGAAGCACAATTCCTTTGCCGTAAAGAAGCTCTCTCGAAACTGGTCCGCTAGCTGTAAGCTTTCCAAGTGGCAGCAGGGCTTCTTCATATTTCCCAAGTTCTATAAGGGAAGATGCAAACCTTTCAAGGAGCTCTCCAAAAGCCTGAGAGTTTTCAAAAGGATTTTCTCCCGCACTCTTTCCTTCTTTTTCTCCTCTATCCTCTCCAGTATTTTCTATATTAAAGCTCTCAGCTGCAAGTTCGAGAAGAGTATTAACCGCAGAAACAGCTTCTTCCGGCCTTCGGAGCTCAAAAAGGGCAAGGGCTTTCTTGTGCAGAACCTCAGGATCAGTTGCTCCTGCTTTAAGGACAATGTCAAAGGCTCCCACTGCTTTTTCATATTCTTCGAGTTCGAAGCAGGAAATTCCTGCATAATATGGCAATTCGGGCTTCTGGCAGCCGAGGTCAAACGCGTTTTCAAAGGATTTCAGGGCTTCCTCAAAGTTCCCCAGCCTGAAAAAGGCAATAGCTCTGGCGTAATGCAAATCTTCTTTTTTCGGACAGTATTCCAGAGCCACTTTAAACGCCCCAATTGCTTCCTGATATTCCTCAAGTTCGAAATGAGTGTACCCTTTCTGCTCAAGAGCATAAGTACAGTCAGGCTTAAGTTTAAGGACCGAATCAAAGATAGCTGAAGCCTCCTTTACTTCTCCAAGGGCTTTTAACACAACCCCTTTTCTAAAAAGGATGGTTTTTCGCTCCGGATTCTTCCTTAGAACCATATCAAAGATCTCAAGAGCTTCTTCGTAAAGTCCCTGTTTGAAACAGGCTGTGCTCAGATGTGCAAGAGCTTCAGCATTGGACTGGTCCTTTTTAAGGATCTCTCTAAAACCTGAGGCAGACTCTCCGTATCTTCCTGACCGTAATAGAGAGAGGCTTTTCATATATAGAGCATCAAGGTTTCCAAAGTCTATTTCAAGTGCTGTCTCAAAAGCTCTTACAGCACCTTCAAAATTTCCAAGTTCAAAACAGGAGAGTCCAAGCTGGTAACAGGCATCCTGAAAGGCAGGATCGATTTCAAGTACATTTTCTAAGTCTCTGACAGCATTTTCATGCTGCTTTAGTTTTGAGTGGGATATGCCTCTTAAATACCAGGCTTCTGCAAACAGGGGATCCTCTTCGATAAGCCTTGAAAAAACTTCAAGCGCTTTTTCATAAGCTTCCTGCCTGATAAGTACAAGCCCTTTCAAGTAAAGCGCAGAAGAATTTTGTGCACAGGAGTTTTGTGCAAAAGAATTTTTCCCGGAACCCTCAGTTATCTCTTCAAAAACAGAAAGGGCTTTATCATACTGTCCTGATTCGAAGCTAGCGGTCCCAAGATAATACCTGGCTTCTTCCCTGCCAGGGTCAAGTTGCAGCACCCTGGAAAAAGCTTCAGTTGCCTCTTCATACCTCTTCAACTGCAGAAGAGAAAAGGCAATGTTATTGAGAGCAGAAAGGTTTTCAGGATCTTTTTCGAGAACGGCTTCCAGAGCTGCCAGGGCAGTTTCGTACTGTTCGGTTTCAAAGAGGCAGAGAGCCTTATATTCGAGAGCTTCCTTCATTTCGGGGTTCAGGCTAACAGCTGACTCAAAGGCACAGGCTGCTTCTCCTGGCATGTTTATTCTGTACAGGCTAAGGCCTTTGTAGTACCATAGAATATCCGAATCCGGTCTTTCTTTAAGAGCAGTCTCAAAGGTTTCAAGGGCAGGGATATACCTTTCAAGCTGCATCTGCGCAAAACCTTTGTAAATCCGGGCTTCATTGTAGTCGGGGGTCTTTGTATCATTATAATTTGAATTCTTTGTATCATTATAATTGGAACTTTTTATATCCTTAAAATTGACATCCTTTATAATTACTTCATCAAAGGCTTCTATAGCATCTTCAAAATGTTCCAGTTTTATCAGGGCAAGCCCTTTTTGGTACCAGGCTTCCCTGGACTCCGACTTTTGGCAGAGCACCTGTCCAAACGCCTGCAGTGCAGTTTCATATTTCCCGAGCTCCATTGCAAGTTTTCCTTTTCTGCACTGGATTTCCAGATCTTCGGGATTCTTTGCAGCAAGCTTTTCAAAGGTTTCCAGAGCTTCTTCCGGTTTTCCAAGTTCCATCTGTGCAACCGCGAGGCTATATAAGATATCCGGATAATCCGGATTAAGAGATAGGACTTTTTCAAGGCATTCCAGGGCAGTTTCCTTTCTTCCCAACTTGAGCAGGGCTATTCCCCTTTCGTAAATGGAGTCGAGATCATCAGGGCTTGTTTTAAGGACTTCAGCAAAGGCTTCGTCTGCTTTTTCGTATTCTTCGGCAGCCAGTAAAATTAGCCCTCTGTTTCTCCAGGCGTCTTCAAAGTCAGGCCTGAGCCTGATAGCCTCTTCAAAAGACTCTAGGGCTTCTTCCGTTTTTCCAAGCTTTCCTAGAACTATTCCTTTTTTATTCCATCCTTTCTCAAGATAAGGGTTCAGCCGAAGAACTTCCTCAAAGGCTTTAAGGGCTTCTTCATAACGTTTCATGGAATAAAGTGCAAAACCCTTATTCATCCAGCAGGCTTCACACTCGGGTTTAAGCTCCGCAGCTTTCTCAAGAGTCTTCAGGGCAGGCTCGAATTTTCCGCTATCAAGGAAAATTAGCCCTTGCTGGAGCCAGAGGGTGTAGTTATCGGGTTCTTTTTCGAGACTCTGTGCAAAGGATTCAAGGGCTTCTTCAAAGCGGTTTAGCTTTACAAGTACAGTGCCCCTGAACTTCTGAGCTTCGGTGAATTCCGGGTTGTATTCAAGCATGGAATCGAAAGCTTTGAGAGCTTCTTCATATTTCCCTGTCCTGGCAAGCAAGTGCCCCTGCTGGAACCATGAATCTCCATATGCCGGGTCCAGTTCGGTAACTCTGGAAAAAGATTGCGCAGCTTCCTTAAAGCGCTGCAGTTTCAGGAGAGCAAGAGCCCTGTTATACCAGCTTTCCTTCATTTCCGGATAAACTGCAAGCACTGAGTCAAAGGCCTCGATGGCTTCTTCGTAGACCTCAAGTTTCATGAGAGCAAGGCATTTGTAGTTCCAGGCTTCGAGATAAACGGGATCAAGTCGGATTGCTTCCTCAAAAGCATCTATTGCTTCATTGAGCCTGAGTAGCTGAATAAGAGCAAGGCCTTTCCTGAGCCAGATTTCTTTATTCCCGGGATTGAGTTTCAGTATTTTCGAAAAGGTTTTTTCGGCGTCCTCATAGCTGGAAAGTTCGCTTAAAAGTATGCCCCTCTGATAGAGAACAGCCTCGCTGGCAGGAAATTTTCTTAAAAATGCGTCAATACATTCCAGAGCTTCTTCATTTCTCTCGAGATTTGCCAGTGAAAAACATCTCTGTTCCCAGGCATCTGTATGCTTCGGGTTTTCCCGAATCAGAGAATTAAAACATTCCAGGGCTTTTTCATACTCTTCGAGCTTTGCAAAAACCAGCCCTTTTGCATAGCAGGCCTCTAAATTTTTCGGGTTGATGTTAAGTGCATGTCCGAAACTTTCCAGGGCTTCTTCGTACCTGCCAGCTTTTCCAGCCACTGTCCCTATGGCATACCAGGCGGTTCCGCATTCAGGTTCAAATTCAAGCCCTTTCTCAAAACAAAGAATTGAAGCTTCAGTCCGTCCCAGTTCGGCAAATACAAGTCCTTTCCTGTACCAGATTTTCGAATTTTCTGGATTTATTTCAAGCGCATCATCATAGACTTCCAGTGCCTCTCCAAATTTTCCGAGGGTTGCCAGAGCCTTTCCTTTCTTATAAAGGGCATCGGAATTTCCTGGCTCTAAACGCAGGACCTGATCAAAAGAGTCGAGAGCTTCGTCCGGTTTTTTAATTTCCAGCAGGGCGAGTCCCCTGTTGAAAAGGGCTCCAGTGTGACTTTTGTCTTTGTCCAGAATTTTATTGAAAACATTAATCGACTTTTCGTACCTTTTATGTTTAACCAGGTCAAGGCCTCTTTGAAAGGCTTCATCGTTATTGATAAGCAACTCCTCCGATCCTTTTTTCTAAATCTATTCCTGCAAGCTCAAATAAATCTTATCTTTAAATGTGGGGTTTCTATCTGGCTTCAATAATATTTTGCCCTGCTTTCTCCGGCTTCAGGGCTTTTTGCGAGTACTCTTCCTGTTTCTAGCTCTTAAAAGCTCTTTTTCAATAATTGTGATAAATATTACCTGTCTTGTAAATGTAAGAACTTTTTGTAAATTATAAACCCGCAACATATTAAATTATTTCTATAATTTCCTGTTATGGCAATTTAAATACCCTTTTTCACAAATGCCTTTTCCGGACAAATTCACCGGCATCAACTGATAAAATTTAATTATTCAATCCTGACCAGGATCTATTGTCATTGTTAATTTTTATCTAGAATCTTATCTCCTAACATTGTATATAAACAATCCTTCATAATTGAGAGTGGGGGATACTCTTCTATTTATCTTTCGAAAGTGCTTTTTGAAGGTATTCGATGCATTTCGCAGTCGGCTTAAATTATAAAAATAGATGTAAATAAATTTTTTAAATCTAAATTAAATTCCAAAAATTTCTTTCAAGGCTTTCATTCAATACCTGCAAATCTCCTTCTTGAAACAGACAAGTAAAATCTTTTCAGGTAATTAATTTTCTTAATAAACTTTCTTATTTCGGAAACTGTAATTCCTGCAGCCCTGTGAATGGCCCCATCAGCTCCTCTGCCTCCCAGAAGCGCAGAATTTGCAGCGTTTACGATTGCATTCACTTTGAGTTTTATGATATCTCCTTGAATTAACCTTACTCTGTCTGAAATCCGGATCATAATCCGCTCTCTTGCTTTTATTCCTTTCTATTTTGTCTGATATCTTCGCGGGAGTGCTATATGATTTGTATTCCTTGCTATGTTCTGCTTTTGCTACCTCCTGTTTTTGCTCTGTTTTGCTTTCTCTATTTGCTTTTGCTCAGGACTATTTTTCTTTTTCACGTTCCTGTTTTTAGTTGTGTATTCCAAACAATCATATAGCATAAAACATAGATTATAATAGTCAATCCGAGCATGAGGATTTTGGTATTCCGAAGGTGATTATTTGCCTGTGCCGGAAACTCTGAAAACTTTGATGTGCTTCAGGGGTTATCAGGGTTATCTTAATAAAATCGATCTTTTAGATCAGTAATGCCACGAATAAGTAAGGTCATAAACTTTAAAGTTGAAACTTAACATGGGGAGGCAGCTATGGATGAGATGACACTTAAGGAGAGACTTTTAAACGCGCTAGAAGGAAAGAAAGTTGACAAAGTACCTGTTTGTTCCGTAACCCAGACGGGAATTGTGGAATTAATGGATAAAGTGGGAGCTCCCTGGCCAGAATCCCACTCTGACCCTGAACTGATGGCAAAGCTGGCGATTGCGAATTACGAGCTTAGCGGACTCGAAGCTGTAAGGATTCCTTATTGCCTGACCGTACTTGCCGAGGCAATGGGCTGCGAAGTCAACATGGGAACAAAGAACAGGCAACCGTCTGTCATTGCGCATCCGTACCCTAAGGATCTGGAAGGCATGGAAATGCCTGAGAATATGCTTGATAAGGGCAGAATTCAGGCTGTACTTGATTCAATTAAGATAATAAGAGAAAAGGTTGGACCGGATGTACCCATTATCGGGGGAATGGAAGGGCCAGTTACCCTTGCCTCGGATCTGGCGAGTGTAAAGTCCTTTATGAAATGGTCTCTTAAAAAACCTGAGCTTTTACACCAGGTATTGGATTTTGCAACCGAAGCCACAATATCTTATGCAAATTCAATGGTTCTTGCAGGAGCAGATGTTATTTCCGTTGCGGATCCTGTGGCCTCTCCTGACCTTTTGAGTCCGGATTCTTTTAAAAGTGAACTCCAATCGAGGCTGCAAAAGTTTTCCTCAAACGTAAATTCAGTTACAGTCCTGCATATCTGTGGGAATGTGGGTCCTATCCTCAACTATATGGCAGATTGCGGGTTCGAAGGCCTGAGCGTTGAAGAAAAAGTCGGCAGCATAAAAAAGGCTAAAGAAGTACTTGGGAACAGGGCAAGACTCGTAGGAAATATCTCGAGCCCCTTCACTTTACTTCCTGGTCCGATCGATAAAATCAAAGAAGAATCCAAAAAAGCTCTCGAAGAAGGAGTGGATGTACTTGCTCCTGGCTGTGGAATTGCACCCATGACTCCGCTTTCCCACATTAAAGCTATGGTCGAGGCAAGAAACGAGTACTACGCTTGAGGATCCAGAAAAGCAAAATAATTTTTAATTTTTTTTCGATATTCCAGTACATTTTTACAGGCTTCTTTTTTCCTGTATTTGTTTTTACTTTTTTCTCATTCTCAGGTTTTTGTATTTCTTTTATCCTTAACCTTCATCCTTAGGACCCTCCGCGAAATAACTTAAGCACTTTTTTTACTGCACTCAACTATTTTTCAGACCGGCTTATCGATTTGATTCATAAATAATTCTGTGTTATAATTCTGTGTTGCTCAGGTTATTTCGTAACAGGCCCTTATTGATTTATTGACTATAATTCCAAACGAAAAGAGGAACCACTGAAATTACATACGACCCGGAAGAAAGGAAGTAAGGACACATAGATTTCTGCTCTAATTGCGTCTCAGGAACAGAAAATTCTCTGATTTTTCTTTTCGTTGCGATGTAATCACAACAGCCCAGGGTCCGTTTCTCCTCTCTCAAGCGGACTAATTTAAAAGGCGTATTTAAGAAATTACGGCTTTTCCGCGTTTCCTGTGGTTCTAATGTATGGTGCTGATTTTTTCATACATCGTGTGATTATAAAGGCTGGAGTGAATTGAGTTTAATTATTTACATAAGTGTAATTATTTACATTCAAAACTATAGTATGCATTCAAACTGTTGGCAGCCAGCAGGTAAAGTCCCTGTCAATAAGTAAAAGAATCTTACATGAACTTTGTCAACAGAAAATTAAATTCGGAATTTTCAAAAAATGGAAAGAACTTGCCTCGATTAGAGGCCGTAGTTCTCCGGCAGGAATACTTTGACTTCATCTTTATATTTTGTAAGGCAATCACTCATGAACTTGTCCTTGTCGTCAGTAAGGGCCTGGAAAGCTGCCTTTGAATTTGCAAGGGCAGTTGCTTCGAACCTGGAAAGGGAAAGTTTGCCTTTTGCTCCTTCTTCGACGATTTTGATGCTTTCTATTGCTGCGTTCTTGGCACGGAGGTAAATATCGTCTCCGTTCTTGGCAATGGCCTGTCCTACTCTGTAGGCATTCGGGTATGCGAGTACATAACCCTGCGCGTCTCTATACATATCCGAAGCTGCGAACATATCCCTCAGGATTTTGGCGTTACCCGAATTAAGAGCAACATTCATCAGGGCGCAATCATATGCCAGGGTTTCGGACCAGCACTGAACTGTGGTACCACCGAATTCACCGTGGTATTCAACAGACTCGTTGGACCAGAGGTCACAGCACTGCATGGTCAGGTTACCCATCAGGTCAGAGTGGGCACAGGTTGAGGTCTTACCTTCCTGAGCAATCGGGACACCTGCAATCGCTTTGACAATAGTGTTTTCATATCCGCAGTCCTTTCCAGGGCCAACTGCACCGGCTTCATATGCAACGAGAGACCTTGCTGCAGATATTGACCTTGCAATTATTGCGATGGTGTGGGCAAGGTTCTTATCCAGCAGACCCCCTGCAATGAACATCGCAGTGTTTGCCTGGGCACAGTCTGTGTCTCCCGAGGCGATAGTTCCGGTTTTCTTCGCAATTGCTGCAATGTCTTGCCAGATCATCTCCATGTCCATGCTGCCGAGAACGCCTATGCCATAAAGTATGCCTGCCATGTCGTTCCTGAGAATAGCATAGTCGAAAACTTCCTTACCACCCATTGACTCAACGGCAAGCATATCTGCACCGGACTTGGCGCATTGTTCAAAAGCCTCGAGGAAAACGGAGTACTTGTCTCCCCTGAGCTGAAGGAAATCCCTGTTCTCACGGATATCACCGATTGTGTGGCGGAGTGCGCACTTTATGCCATGTTCATCGTGGTATTCTTCCATGATGGTTTTCTGGGCGTGTGCAACTTCTGCTCCCCAGGAGGGGTTATTGGACATCTGCTGGACATGTTCGGTTTCGAGCACAACAGCTGGAGCTCCGATCTGAACCATCCTTGCCATGATGTCGGTGGTGATCCTTTCATACTCTTTTATGAGCTTTTCTTTGGATGCTCCTGCTTCAGGTCTTGGGGCATAGTTCACTTCGGGAGTTGTGTATCCGGCACCGATTTCAAGTCCAAGCCCTGCTTTGACTGGCTTGACGGCTTTTCCGAAAATCATGTCATCCGCTTTTGCATAAGCCATTTTAGTACATCTTGTTACTGCCATCTACTCCACCTCCTCAGTGTTTATGGAATGTCTCCCTCAATTTCACAATATTGTCCCCATGTGCCTTGATGAAATCGGCCATCTTAGGGGCATCAGCTGCTGCTTCTCCATAAACCCCCAGTTCATACTGGGACACGAAGTCCTGGTTCACAGCACCGCCTCCGCACGCAAAGGGGATTCTATAACCTTTTTCCAGAAGCTTGTCATTGATCTCCTTGAAGGCATACATGGTTGTAGTCATAAGGGCTGTACCGGTAAGCATCATTGGACTCTCTTTTTCCACTGCAGCTATGACTTCGTCGACCGGAACATCTCTTCCCAGGTCCACTACATCGTAGCCTGCTGCTCTCAGGAGGGCAGCAACAATGTTCTTTCCGATGTCATGAACGTCACCTTCTGCAACGTGGCAGACAACTTTTCCTTTGGTTACAGGAGAGGTTTTGGAGTTTTCCTTACAGAACTCAATACCATTCAGCATGGCATCAGCAGACATCATGACGTTTGGTAGGAAAATTACACCCTCATCGTAAAGCTTTGTGACAACACCCATGCCAACCATGAGAGCATCGTCGATAAGGGCAATCGGATCCTTGCCTGCCTTCATTGCTGCCTTGAGACCGTCGACCACGTCATCTTCCTCTCCTTCAAAGATGGCCTTTGCGATCGGGTAGATTAATTTGTCCGTAGGATAGAGCTCTTTTGCAGCGTCTTCCGGTGTCATTGCCTTTTCCAGAGCTACGTTGTAACGAACCAGAATACCACTGGGATCTATATCTATCAAATATCTAACCTCCATCTTGGCATTTGAGGAGCAATCAATCCCTGATTATTTACAGGGACCAAAGCCGGGTTAAAAATTAAATTTTTCCCTAAAATAGACCTTAATTCTGCTTAGATGCCTAATCTCTCTTTTTTCCATAAAGACAACTATACGAGATCTAACAAAGACAACTAAACGATATCTAAATAGGTATAAATTCCCGAATTCTTCCCAATTTCTTAAAAGGACTTCTAACTCCCCTTACTTTAATTGGAATTGTATATATATAAATCTCACTGAGCATGTTTAAAGTTATCACACTGAACTGAAGGCTAGAATTTTCGTTATCATAAGGCCCGATTATTTTTAATATCTTGTTTTCATGGAGTCTCTTATGACTTAAGCATAATTAAAAAATACAGTAACTATTCAGCCTGGGAAAAACAACCACAATAGCCATATTTCACAAGATTCGATGGACAACTTTATAGGAATTGGTTTCCTTAAATTGTAGGCTATTGATTGTGTTTTTTATTTTTTCATTGGTTAGTAATCACACTTATCTGTGATATTAAAATCAATATCAATCAACTGATTTTTGGTAGGCTGAATAGTTACAAAATATATCTAATTGCCAGCATTAAAATATTCATAGAATTGCAGTTTTTCTCAGGTTTCCAGCAGATTCAGGCAGTTGCCGGAAACTGCATAAAATATAATTAAAATGCATAATATTATTAAAATGTCCTCAAAAAACATAAAATAAAGACTGTAATTTCGATCACTCATTTTTCTCTTGATGTGATTTGTATTTAAGGCATTTTATGGACAGATATATATACTAGTAATGCATCTAGAAGATTCCCTGAAATAAGATGATCAGGGGGCATTAAACCTATAGATTTAGCAAAAATAAGCTTTTGCAATAAAATCTATATCTACAAATATGCTGAATAATAAGCTTTATATATAAGAAATGTCTTGTATGTATCCCTCACAAAGCAAATTTGTGAGTGTCCGCCTCTCTACTGATCCTCAAATGATCGGAATGGCAATATCTCTATAGATTCAAACAAAATATTTTCATTTGTTTTGGATCTCTGGATGAAAAATTGTGGGACGGAAAAGCTTTATATACAAGAAACGTCTTGTATGAATCCCTCACACAAAGCAATTGTGCGAGTTGAATTATAC
>NZ_JAVKPK010000084.1:0-14079 GCF_031461075.1 Methanosarcina baikalica
ACACTAGTACTTGCGATGTTTGTGCTTGTTATTGATACGACTATTATGAACGTCTCGATTTCGACCCTTATAGATGATTTCGATACGGATGTTACTACTGTCCAGGCTGCCATTACCCTCTATGCCCTCGTAATGGCATCATTGATGATCACCGGAGGAAAGATCGGAGATATTATTGGCAGAAAAAAGGCATTCAGAATAGGACTGATTATCTATGGTACTGGTTCTTTCCTGACTGCAATCAGTCCGAACATGGCTGTGCTGTTCGTGGGCTGGTCGATCCTTGAAGGGCTTGGGGCAACCCTTGTCATGCCTGCTATCCAGACTCTCGTGACCTCAAACTACAGCGGGAAGGACCGTGCCATTGCTTACGGCATAATAGGGGGAATCGTTGCAAGCGCAATTGCTTTAGGGCCCATTATAGGAGGCTGGCTGACAACTTCATACACCTGGCGACTTGCCTTTGGCGGGGAGGTGGTGATCGTGCTCATTGTCCTCTTATTAAGCCGGTACATTCTGGATGCGCCCCTTGAGACTGAAGAAAAACCCAAGCTGGATATAGTCGGCTCGATAATCTCTGCGCTGGGGATGGGGCTTATTGTTTTTGGGATATTACTGGCAGGGACCTACGGCTGGTGGAAGGCACGTCATCCCTTCTCAATAGGAGGGATTGAAATTTCCCAGTTCGGCCTTTCCCCTACCCCGGTGTTTATTTTAGCAGGAGGCATTATCCTGCTGTGCTTTGCACTTTGGGAACGTCACATCATTACTCTGGGGAAGATGCCACTCGTAAGGCTCGATGTGCTCAGGGATCGCGGGGTTGCTTCAGGCATTTTTGTCCAGATGATTCAGAACATTCTTATCGGAGGTTTCCTGTTCAGCATGGCTCTTTTCCTCCAGATCGCCCTGGGCCTCAACGCGATGCAGACAGGCTTTCTCTACCTCCTCCTCTCCATACCACTTTTAATTGCTTCACTTATAGCATCTCGATTATCTGCCCGTATAGCCCCAAAGCGTATCATCCAGGTTGGGCTACTCGTACTTATTCCAGGGCTTTTACTAGCTATTGCAACCATTAATGTGGAGGTCAGGGGTTTGCCCTGCTAACAGGTTTTGCCTTAATAGGTATGGGTGCAGGAGTTATAGCATCCCAGATAATGAATCTCATCCTCTCCCAGGTAGTTCCTGAAAGGACGAGCGAGACAGCTGCCCTTATGAGCACTTCCCAGAACCTTGGGCATGGCTATCGGGACTGCCCTGATGGGTTCAATCGTCATTGTGGGCCTGGTAGTAGGAGCCACTACCCTCATATGCCCGCTTTTTGAGCAATGAACAACTGATAGCTATCCTGAAAGATGCCCCTCCTGACCTTTCACAGGAAATCTTGAGGATCAATGAAATTGCTCGCATTCAGGGGATAAAAGCTTCCCTGTGGGGACTGGTGATTTTTGCGGTATTTGGCATAATCGCTTCAATTTTCCTGCCGCCTGAGATTCTGGTTCCTCCGCAAACCGAGAAGTAAAACAGCCTACAGCTTAAAAAAATTTGAAAATTTTTTGGGCTGGAAGAATTATTTCTGACTATATCTAAGGATGAAAATGCCTTTTCTTTCTTCATTCATTTTATTGAGGGTAAAAACCTGTTTATCCATTTTCGTGACAATTCTGTTTAAAAAACAGGACCTTTCTGCCAATCAAAGCTCTTGGGCTAATTTGTCATGGAATTATAATATTAAGGATGAAAAATTATATATCTATACTTTTTACAGTAGAGGTGATGAGATCTTCCTTGATCACAATTCTCCTGTCTTCCGAAAAGAGGACAGACCTGC
This sequence comes from Methanosarcina baikalica, assembly GCF_031461075.1. NCBI lineage: Archaea > Methanobacteriati > Methanobacteriota > Methanomicrobia > Methanosarcinales > Methanosarcinaceae > Methanosarcina > Methanosarcina baikalica. The sequence continues at coordinate 1,832 of NZ_JAVKPK010000084.1, forward strand.
TTCTCCTTCTCAAAAAGAAGCCTCAGACCATCGAAGAAATCAATGATGAACTTGATACGAATTCCGTTGCAATCTTGCCCCAGCTTAAGAAGTTAAAAGAAAACGGGCTTGTGGTTCAGGAGGATAGAGTATATGACCTTTCCCTTCTAGGGAAAATTATTGTCCGAAAAATGGAATCTCTTGTAAAAGCTTTCAGGTATCTTGAGAACAATTACGATTAGAAAACGAAAAGATACAGCCTACTCCTGAAACTGATAACTTTGAAAAACCAGTACTTTCCAAATTAAGAATTAACAGTGAAAGCGGGCTAGAGAAACAGCAGAAAGGTGTCGGTCAGCAAAAAAAGCTGGCTAGCAAAAATACCAGCTAACAAAGAAGTGCTGGCTTTATCCCTGCTTTTCAAGCACTTTTTCAGCTTTCTCCCTTACCTCTGCAAAAATATCTTTCCCTTTTGCGTCAATCCCTACAATAAGCGGCCCGAACTCTTCTACCCTGAGCACCCAGACTGCTTCAGGCATTCCAAGGTCAAGCCAGTGGACGGCTTTTACTTCCGTAATCAACTCTGCAGCAAGGGCTGCACATCCACCTGTGTAAGCCAGGTAAACGCATCTGTTTTTCAATGCATCTACTACGCCTTTCATTCCCCCTTTTCCGATAATTGCCCTAACTTCATGGGCTTTCAGGAGAGAAGGCGTCATTTTTGACATCCGGCCGCTGGTTGTGGGGCCTGCTGAAATCACTTTCCAGCCGTTTTCAGTCCGCTGCATAAGGGGACCGCAGTGGTAGATCACTCCTCCTTCAAGGAAGAAAGGAAGTTCTTCTCCTTTTTCCTCAAACTCGAGAATTCTGGCATGGGCTTCATCCCTGGCTGTCAGTACCTCCCCGGAGATATAGACTATGTCTCGGGCGTTAAGTTTCTCGATATCCTCAAGCTTCAGCGGGGTTTGCAGGTGATATTCCATTATTCTTCCCCCCTGAACACAACCGAAGCATGCCTGTTCGCCCAGCACTGGATATTTACTGCAACCGGAAGGGAAGCCGTGTGGCAGTAAGCCTTTTTCACGTGCACTGTAAGGGCGGTTGTGCTGCCTCCAAGTCCCATGCAGCCGATCCCGAGCGCATTTACAGCCTCAAGGATTTCTCTTTCCAATCCCTCCATAGGAATATCAAAAGGCTCAAGCAGGGCTTCCTTCGCAAGCCTGGCTGCCGCATCAAAAGAACCCCCGATTCCCACTCCTATTGTGAGGGGGGGACAGGGCATTCCGCCGGCATTTACTATTGTCTCGAGCACGAATTTTTTGATACTTCCGGTTTCTGTAGGATTAAGCATACGCAGAGAACTCATATTTTCCGAACCTGCACCTTTCGGGGCAGCGATGATTTTTAACTGATTTCCCTGAACGAGTTTCCAATGGATATCCGGAATTCCTGTTCCTGTATTATTTCCGCTGTTTTTACGAGTCAGGGGGTCTACGGCATTTGGGCGGAGAGGAATTTCAGCTGTTGCAAGAATCACTGCTTCTTTTATAGCAGCCTCCAGGTCAAAACCGGGCTGAAACTCTGTCCCGAGTTCGGCAAAAAAGATCATGATGCCCGTATCCTGGCACATTGGTACCCCATACTTTTTTGCAATTTCGATATTTTTCAGGATTGCCTGGAGCTGGGATTTTGCAACATGGCTCTCCTCTCCAGCCTCGGCTTTTCTGAGCAAATCCACAACATCATCCGGAAGCTCGATTTCCGCTTTCCTTAAAAGGTCTGCAATAGACCGGATAAAAGTTTCACGACTTATTTTCGAAGACAAAGGACCACCATTCTATGAGAGAAATGAATTCTATATTATAAAGGGCAGGCATGAATGCAGGATATATACAGCAAGTGCTTTACCAGCCAAAATTCTGGAACGCTTTTTTGTTTTTAATGTTTAAATATAGAGCACCCTGATATTCTGAACCTGTTTAACTTTCTGGCATCGAAGAAATTAGATAAGGGCTGGGATTTTGCATTTTTGCTTTTTTGGGGAGGCGCCGCCAGGCAAGCTGGCGGAGGTATACATTACAATCTGACTGAAAAACGATTTCCGGGGTTAAAATATATCACCTGACTATAGTTTCCATATTAATTGGTTTTTAGAAGTGTATTAATTGGTTTTTAGAAGTGTAATTAGTTAGTTTGCTATAGATAAGGATTTTAAGAGTTAATTTGAAACCATGTAATATAATTGTAGTTATATAATAACTATTTTATACTACACCGACGTTTATTTGTCCAAACGTACGTTTACGCGACATTCTTTGAATAACTGACTTCCAGCATGCAAAAACATATTATCACGAATACAGGTATTACGCCGGTGTCAGGAAGGAGACGGAATGTTCTATACGGCCTGTTACAGGATGGGAGATCAGTATCCGTCTCAGCCATAATGAAAACAGGCAAACTTCTTTTACATCAAAGTTGTCATTTTTTAGGGGGAATAAGCTGATGAAAACTGGACTGGTATTACTGATGATCATTTCGGCAGTGCTGATGTTTGCAACTGCGGGCTCTGCCCAGGAAAACACAACAGACAACACCACAGACAACACTACAGATAGCGCCGTAGCTATTTTAAAGGATACACAGAACAATACTGTGGGGTTTGCTACCTTTAACGAGGACGACTTTGGCCTGGTTCGCATACAGGTTCTCGTTAGCGGCCTGACACCTGGCCTACACGGCATACATATCCACGAGAGTGCAAATTGCACCGGGCCGTCATTCACTTCTGCCGGCGGGCATTACAACCCTCTGGGTAAAGAACATGGTTTCGTAAATCTCAAGGGACCGCATGCCGGTGATCTGCCCAACCTTGTAGTGGGCTATGACGGCACGGGAGATATGGACGTCATCACTAACCTTGTGACACTGTCACCCGGACCGACCACGCTATTTACAGCCAACGGCACTTCACTGTTAATCCATTCTGGCCCTGACGACCAGATCACAAATCCTGCCGGCAACAGTGGCGAGCGGATTGTCTGTGGGGTCATCGAGAAAAAATAATTTTTTCTTTAGTATGGCAAAAATTCCACAAAAACAACATCATAGACACACAAAAATTGATAATTTCCAGTAAAATGAAAAAAAGCTAAAAGGATTCGCATTTTACTGGAAAATACCTCATCAAAAGGCTTTGCTTGAATTCTATCTGCTTATACCTGACCCATTCTGCTTCAGGTTTCAGCCGATACTTTTTGAATTCTTGCCCCAAAGGCGGAATTCATTGTCTTAATTTTGTTTGAAAATTACCTTTTTCAGATCTATTTTTTCTTTTTTGGAGAGATGCAGCCAGGCAAGCTGGGGGAGGCACTTTGCACAATCTGACTGAAAAACGGTTTCCGGGGTCAAGAAATAGTATGATTGGTAAAGCTCAAATCCAGAATACCAACTTCAAAATGTAATCGTAACCGTTCCTAAAAATAAAAGAAAATCACGATATTGTGCAGCAGCTTCCCGCACAATCTATCTTCTTTCTGCTTGAAATGTAGTAGAAACTGTAGGCCAAAAAATTGAGAGCCTTTGTAACTGGTCGGTGAGCTGGAAAAGGATGGCCGTGAATAAGAATATTTATAATCTCATTAAGTGTATCCACCTGATTGAGGTTCGACAATTGGCTGCAAATGAAAACAGTGTCCTTATTGAGCGCATTCACATGGTCCACAAATCGCCCTGCAAGGTCGTTTTTGCAATAACCGGAGGAGGGGCAGAAATTATTGGGGAACTGCTCCGCCATGGCAGCGGCTCTGCAACTGTGCTGGATGCTGTTGTTCCTTACAGTACAAACGCAATGGACCGCTTCCTCGGAAGAAAACCAGAGAAGTACTGCTCGGAGAAAACTGCGAGACTGATGGCGATGGTAGCTTATCAGCGAGCTCTGTCTTTATCGAAAGGCAATGGGCCAGCAGACCACGAAGTTATCGGGATTGGAGCGACCTGCAAGCTTAAGGCTGCAAACGAGCGGGAAGGCAGAGGACACGAGATTCATGTCTCCCTACAGACAGCCTGTCAAACCGGAGTGAGCACGCTTGAACTTACTGCGGACAGGACAAGGGAAGAAGAAGAGAAGGTTGCTGCACTCCTTATTTTCAATGTACTGGCCCGCCACTGCGGCGTTCCTGAAATCGATTTCGGGAATATGGATGATGGAAGGAAAAAGGAAGAAGTTATTGAAAAATATAAATCAGTTTCGGAGCCTGTCGGGAATCTTCTGAGCCAGCAGAGATGCAGCCAGGACAGTCCTTATGAAACCCATGGTGTGGTAAGAATCGGTTTAAATGAGCCCAAAGCTCCCAGAGAATCCGGAAAGATCAGGCTTGTGTTCCCTGGCTCTTTTGACCCCTGCCACAGGAATCATATGTTTATGGCAAAGCAGGCATCGAAGAAACTTGACGAGCCTGTCTACTTTGAAATTTCTTTGACAAACGTCGACAAGCCGCCCATAGATTTCATCTCGCTGAGCCAGAGGCTTGACTCGTTAAAGGAATACAAAGATGAAGCTTTCATGGGCGGGGTTTGTCTGACCAGTGCGCCGCTTTTCCTGCAGAAAGCTGCCCTTTTCCCGAACAGCACTTTCATCGTTGGTGCCGATACCATCAACAGGATTTTTGACGCAAAATATTATAGTAGCACAGCAGACACACCCGCCATTTTAAAGCATTTTAAGGAAAAGAATGTGCGCTTCATGGTGTTTCACAGGAAATCCTGTGAACTTTACATAAAGCCTGATGTCCTTGAGTTTTGTGAGGTTATCCCTGTAGATGAATATGAAGATGATGGGACTTCTTCGACAGAAATAAGAAAGACATATGAGAATAAACAGGAAACGTTATCTTGAGAGTGCGGTTATCCATTTAGTAGTCTAAAATTTCATTTTGTGAATATTATGTGTTTTTATGGCAAAGGTTGATTTTTGTAAGACTGGTTAAATAAAAGAAACAGACCCTGCCTGAAACCTTCTCAGAATCCCTACTCTTTTTATCTTTTAAAAATCAAATTTCTTGGTTTTTGAATTTAGCGAGTAATTTTTTTGACAACATATTTATATTTTTAAAACTTTATTATAAATATTTAGAAAAATATAAATATTATTAATAGGAAACGACTTACCGTCTTCCGATAAGACGACGGGCAATTCGCAGTTATCTTGAGATACAGAGAAGGACAGAAAAAAATGGCAGATACTGAAGCGTTACTTAACGAGGTTGCCAATGCGGTAATCTCCTGTAAAAAGGATAAAGTGCTCGAGGCGGTAGAAAAAGCGAAAGCAGAGCTTCCGCCGGAAGAGATCATAGAGAAAGGGCTATCTGCTGGCATGAACCAGGTAGGGGTTTTGTTTGAAAGAGGGAAACTCTTCCTGCCTCATGTTATGATGGCTGCAGATGCAATGAGTGCAGGCGTGAAACTGCTTGAGGAAAGCATGCCTGAAGGCAGCCAGGAAAAGAAGCTTGGCGTTATTGTAAATGGCACTGTTGAAGGCGACGTCCATGATATTGGCAAGTCAATCGTTTCAACCATGCTCCAGTCTGCAGGTTTTGAAGTTTACGACCTTGGCAGGGATGTCCCTGTCCGGAATTTTATAGAGAAGGCAAAAGAAGTCAATGCCGGCATGATTGGAATTTCTGCTCTTATGACCACAACTCTTCAGGGGCAGAGAGAAGTCATTGACCTGCTCAAGGAAGAGGGCATGAGGAGCAAAATAAAGGTCATGGTAGGAGGCGCTCCTGCAACTCAGGCCTGGGCCGAGAAAATAGGCGCAGACTGCTATGCCGAAAACGCAAGTGAAGCTGTTGCAAAGGCAAAGGAACTGCTGCTCTGAACCCCCATAATCGGTCTAAAACCCTAAATAGCTATTCTGAACCCAATAATCACTTGATGAATCTAACAATCACCCGATGGATCAACCCCAACAATCAGTGAATTATATAGAGAGGCTAAAAAATGACAACTGAATACGTTCTGAGGATGGGCGATGGCAAAAGAATCTACCTCACGAAAGAAAAAATCCTCAGTGAAATCGAAGACGGCTCTGCAAATGCTGCCGACCTTGGCGAGATCCCTGATCTTAGTGCTGATGAGATCGACAAGCTTGCAGAAATTCTTATGATGCCCGGAAAGTCTGTCAGTGTCGAGCAGGGCATGGAAGTGCCTGTAACGCATGACATTGGCACAATCCGGCTTGACGGAGATCAGGGCAACAGTGGAGTAGGGATTCCTTCCAGCCGTTTAGTGGGCTGCATGACGCATGAGAGAGCTTTTGGTGCCGATACTATGGAGCTCGGGCATATCGACTACAGTTTCAAACCCGTAAAACCTGTGGTTTCAAACGAGTGTCAGGCAATGGAAGTCTGCCAGCAGAACATGATAATTCCTCTTTTCTACGGCGCAATGCCAAATATGGGACTTTATTACACCCCTGACGGGCCTTTCGAAAATCCAGGGGATCTTATGAAACTGTTCAAGATCGATAAGGCAAGGGGATCCATGGAACATGCGGCAGAACACCTTACAAGGGATATGGTATGGGTTATGCAGAAACTCCTTGCCTCAGGAGCTGACGGGGTTAACTTTGACACAACTGCTGCAGCCGGAGATGCCGATATGTATGGAACTCTCAGGTCTGTGGAAATTCTCAGGACTCAGTTTCCGGACATGTACATTGAAGTGGGCATGGCAGGAGAGATGGTGCTCGGAATGCACGGAGAACTGGAGTACGATGAAGTACGGCTTGCGGGTCTATGGCCGCATGAACAGGCCCTTCTGGTTGCAAAAGCTGGAGCAAACGTCTTTGGGCCTGTGTGCAACACCAATACCAGCAAGACTTCAGCCTGGAACCTTGCAAGAGCTGTGACTTTCATCAAGGCGGCAGTTGAAGCTTCTCCAATTCCCTGCCATGTAAACATGGGCATGGGGGTTGGCGGAATCCCTATGCTTGAGACCCCTCCGATTGATGCCGTTACCAGGGCAAGCAAAGCAATGGTTGAAATTGCAGGCGTAGATGGCATATAGATCGGGGTCGGCGACCCTCTGGGTATGCCGATTTCCCACATAATGGCTTCCGGAATGACAGGAATAAGGGCTGCAGGTGACCTTGTAGCGCGGATGGAATTCTCAAAGAATATGAGGATAAAAGACGCAAAAGAATACGTGGCAAAGAAATTCGGAGTGGACAACATGGACCTGTCAGACGAACATGTCATGCGCGAATTGCGTGAGGAACTCGATATAGGGGTTATCACTTCAGTCCCCGGGGCTGCCAAGGGTATTGCTGCGAAAATGAATATTGAGAAGCTGCTCGGTGTCAGGATCAATTCCTGCGAACTCTTCAGAGAGCAGTTTGCCTGAAAAAAGAGTCTGGATAAAAAGGTGATTTTATGGAAAAAAATAACCCTGTTTCTGATTCTCAAATCGATTGGCAATATGCAGAAGAGTGCAGCAGGGGAAGCTGCGACTTAAAAGGACTTGAAAGGAGCATTGACTGGAAACAGGGGCTGGCAATTGCCCTGGGTGTTCCTTTACTGATCCTACCCTCAATAGGTTACTTCACAGGCTATGTTTGGGCTTTTTCAATAATTGTATGGGGCCTGACCATCTTCCTTGGCTTTTTCCAGAATATTGCATTCGGAGAGCTTTCAACTGTTTTTCCAAAGGCTTCGGGTCTGCCAGGCTATACCCAAACGGTCTTTGGCTCGAACTCCAATAAATACAATAAAGGAAAGTTTAAATTTGGAAAATTCATCGGCGGTTTTAGTGCTTGGAGTTACTGGTTCGGCTGGAGCCCTGTGCTTGCAATCTATGCGATCCTTATCGGAAGTTATATCAAAGGCCTTGTCCCCTCTTTTGCTGCTTTTCCCGATACCCTGCTTTCCTTGCTTGTCGGAGCCGTGATTTTCGGGTCTCTTGCAGTTATAAACTCAAAAGGACTAAAGAACGGAGCAAGAGCCGGATATATTCTGGCTGTGATGTCGCTTATCCCACTCATAGTTATTACCATTGCACCTTTCCTCACGGGGGATTTCCACCTGGCCAATATTACAGGCTCCTAGTTCCCTGAGGACTGGGTTTGGGATCTGAAACATATCTTAATCCTCTTAGGGATTTTCGCAATGGCGGAATGGAGTGCATGTGCGTGGGAGACTGCAGCAATTTACGGGCCCGAATATAAAAACCCCAATACCGATACTCCAAAAGCCCTGCTGGTTTGCGGAGGAATCTGCCTTGTACTCTATGTACTTGTCCAGACGTCTGTAATCGGTACCCTTGGGGTTGAAGGTGTGCTTTCCGAACCTATATCCCCTATGCTCCCAATTGCCAATCTTACGCTGGGCACGCTTGGGGCTTCAATTGCAATCATTATGCTTGTCGGGGCAATGCTCCTGATTATCCAGACTGCCTTTCTTTCATCTGCAAGGTCGATATATTCGATGTCAGTTGAAGGCAACCTGCCTGCATTCTTGAGCAAACTTAACTCTCACGGGCATCCGATGAACGCAATGATTGCAGATGCCATGTTCAACATGTGCCTGATCCTTCTAGGGACCCCGACTGCAATTCTTGCAGCTTCCGCAATCGGATACATCTGTGCAAACGGAATCAGCCTTTATACCTATGTTAAGGTGAGAAAAGACCCTGAATTCTCAAAATTGGAAAGACCTTTCAAAGCTCCACGCGGCTGGAAAAATATAGCAATGGTAACTGCAATTTTGAATATTCCTTTCTTCCTGGCGGGTATCATTTACCTTAACAGCCTTGAACTTGGCTGGGCTACGACCGGAGTTGGCTTTTTTGCACTCTGTCTTTACATCCCGCTCTGGTTCTATTCTCAGAGAGAGGCAAAAAAAGCAACAGAAGCAAAAGAAAGAAAAATTGCAGAAAAAGAAGCGGTTTTAGCTGAAGTTTCAGCATGAAAAATTGAAATTTCAGCATGATAATGCCCGAAATAGTTCCCGGAATAGTTCCCGGAATATTCCACAAGTTTCCGGAATTATTCAGTCCCGAAAATCAATCCAACATCAGTCTCAAATCGGCCAGGAGCATTCCTGCTCCGGTTTTTCTTTTATCACATTTTTAAGTTATTCCAGCATCCACTTCCACACCGATTTAACTGTAATCGTTTTCTTCCCATCTTTGCCTTCAATCCTCAGGACTTCTTCGTCATCCATAGTTAGAATAAGCCCCTCTTCAAGCCCGTATTCATCCAGAGCTTCCATAAGCCCGAGAATTTCCCTTTCCCTGGCTGCCGGGCTTCCAAAGTAAACTGATACCTGAATTGCAGTGGAGATTTTCTGGCTTTCTTTTTCCTTAATAAGGAAATCACATTCTTTTCTGTTCCGGAAATAGAATACCTGTTTTTCACGCCTGAGCAACTCCAAAAATACGAGGTTCTCAAACCTCAGCCCAAGGCTGTCCGGGTAATTGGGATATACCGCTTTAAAGAAACCCGTATCTCCTGCGTAAACTTTACAGGAAATCTCTTTACCCCTTCCGTTTTCCTGGAGATTATCGAGTTTCGGGACTCTATACAGCAAAAAAATGTCTTCCAGATAGTCCAGATAGCTACTTAGAATCTCTTCATCCTCGATCCCGCTAATTCTTTTCAAAGTATCGAAAGAATATTCCGAAGCCATGTTCGAAATCAGGAATATGGCAAGCTCTTTTAGCCCTCCGCTATTCCGAATATCATAACCGGCTTCAACTCCTTTTTGCAGGCTTTCTTCAAAATATTTATTAAAAAGCCTGATGTCACCGTTTTTGATTACATCCGGAAAGCCGCCGTTTTCAAAATACTGCAGAAACATGCATAATATTTCATCGCTCAGGGAAGGGGGAATAAAGTTCGGCTCTGGTATTCTGGCACCTTTCATAAGCAGGTATTCTTTGAAAGAGAATGGGAAAAGATTTAAAATTTGACTTCTGCCTGCAAACCCGGATGAAAATTCATGCCTCAAGTTTGATTTAGATGAGGTTATAAAAATTCCTGCCCCTTGCCTGTGAAGTCTGTCAACCCAGCTCTCCCAGCCCCGGATACTATGGATCTCATCAAGAAAATAGTAAACTTGCCCTGCTTCGTTTCTTTCAGATTCTTTTCTACAAATTTCGGCTGCAATTTCCTCAATGATCTGAAAACTTTCGGACCCAAGATCCTGTATCCGGCTGTCTTCAAAATCAATATACATTTTTAACCCCTGGAGATTACTGGCAACCTGCCTCAGGAGAGAAGTTTTTCCTGTATGGCGGGGGCCACAGATAAACTTAATTTCACTGCCTTCCAAAAAGTGGGAGAAGGAAATGTTACGTGGGGTTAAATCTGAGGAATTTTGAAAAAAACTTTGGTTACTGAGTATCAGGGGGAGAAGTTCCAGTTTTTGCATATGATCAGAACAATTTGTGAAGTGAAACTATATAGTTATTCTGGCACGAATAATTCCTCTTAAGCGATTATAACTATGGAGCATAAAGCAGAATAATTAACAAAGACAGAAAAAAGTTTTAGAAGATTATAAGTTTATATTTTTCGATGGTGGAAAGGAGTTTGTTATAAGCTTCTGCATAAATCAAGTGCCAAGGAAATTTGGCTGAAATAAATCCACAGAAACCTATAAATAAAGGAGTTAATATGAACTCTGGACATAAGTAAGACCCTCTGAGAAATAACTTCGGCCGTTTTTATACTGTACTCCATGATTTTCATCATCGAGCTCATTTATTTAATTCCAAAATGATTCTATGTTGCCCAGGTTATTTCGTAATGGATCCTGAAGATTTGGGTATAAATAAGGATTGATTATTCTTCCGGGCGCATTATCAAAATTTCATTCTAATCAGGGCAATTTGGGACAGGTATATTGTGGATTGGAAAAGGCGAAAAATAATGGGAATCTGTCATCTGTCCCGAATTAAGACAGTGCTCCTTTTATATCCTTCATAAGCTCTGTCTGGATGCTTTCAGCATTGGTAGGAGAGTTTTGTGTATCGGAAAAAAGGAGCAAAGTTTACTCCTATACTGCAAAAACAGCTATGAGGCTTGTTAGAGAAAAGAACAGGAAGGAGAAGTCTACTCCCTCAACCTGGAAAAATTAACTTTTTCCTGAAGCTTCTTTGCCCTCTTTATCAATAATTATCTTTAATAAAGCAGCCGCTATATCTAAAGAGGTATATTCCTCCTGAGTAAGTTTTTCAACTAAATTACTATATTCTCCCAGATGCCCTGCATCAACAACATCTATTACATTCTCTAAAATTATGTTTGTTCTGATTTCTTCAACGTCACTAATCGAAGGTATTTTTTGAGCTATAATTTTAGTCTTTGTGAACTGCTGGATCTGCCTTATTCGATATACTTCTTTGCCTATCACAAAGCTGAACGCACGCCCTGCTTTTCCTGCCCTGGCCGTTCTTCCGATTCTATGCACGTAATACTCATCATCCGTAGGTATGTCGTAATTAAAAACAGCTTCCAGATCCCCTACATCAATTCCCCTGGCTGCCACGTCAGTTGCTACCAGGACCTCGATATCTTTTCTCCGGAACTTGGACATCACAATGTCTCTTTGCTTCTGCTGCATGTCTCCATGCAGGCCATCAGCCAGGTATCCTCTTATCTTGAGATCCTCGACCAGCTCGTCCACACGTTTTTTTGTATTGCAAAACACCAGCGAGAGTTTCAAATCATAATAGTCGATTAAACGAGCAAGAGCCTCGGTTTTTGCTTGCTGCTTGACCTCAAAATAAAACTGCTCGACATTTGGGACGGTTACTTCTTTATGTACCAGTTTTATGAATTGAGGGTTGTTTTGATATCTCTTCGTCAAATCCAGGATTGCTTTAGGCATCGTTGCAGAGAAGAAAATAGTCTGTCTTTGCTGCGGAATCTTCTTCATAATAGTCTCTATGTTTTCTCTAAATCCCATATCCAGCATTTCATCCGCTTCATCCAGTATGATTATTTTCACGCCCTCCATTTTCAAAGTGCGGCGGTCCAGATGATCCATAAAGCGCCTAGGTGTGCCTGTAATAATCTGTACGCCTTTCTTTAACGCTTTAATCTGGCGATCTATAGGTTGCCCACCGTAAATGGGTAAGATCTCAATACCCGTTTTATATTTTGAAATCTTTTTGAGTTCTCCTGCCACCTGAATAGCCAGCTCTCTTGTAGGACATAAAATCACAGCCTGCAACACCTTACTTTTAGGGTCTATCCTACATTCGGT
>NZ_JAVKPK010000085.1:0-13248 GCF_031461075.1 Methanosarcina baikalica
ACGTAAAACAAACGAGGGTATAGAAATAAACCAAATCACTTAAATAATTACAAAGTATATTTAACTAAAAAATTAAGATAGTTGTGGAAGTCAATAGGAGTGAACATAGGGAAAAAGAAATCGCAATTGTGCTGAGGTTTACCTCGAGAGTATTAGTCCTATCATTGGAAATGTGAAAAGCCGAAATCTATGTAAAGAGCGACCAGGGGTTTCATGCTCCAAAAGAAAACTCACCTGGTCAATTAAAAAACCAGAAAACTGAGGGAACAATGAACTCGACTGAATTTAAAATCCACAATTCTTCGAAAATATACGGCACCTCTGTAATCGGGAAAGACACAATAATACTGGAAAATGTTATTCTGGGGTATCCTGAACACAAGGTTCTGATGGAAATCCTTAAACAAAATATTGAAATTGAAGATTTTGAGTTTTCAGGCTGTTCCATAGGCCCAAATTCAATTATAAGGGCCGGATCAACGATATTTTCCAACGTAAAAACCGGAAAAAACTTCAAAACCGGACATAATGTAATGATCAGAGAAAATACGGAAATAGGAAACAATGTCCTCATTGGAACCAATGTCATTATAGACGGACATGTGAATATAGGAAATAATGTAAGCATCCAGGGCAATGTTTACATTCCAACCAATGTTATTATCGAAGACAATGTATTTATTGGGCCCTGTGCGGTTCTAGCTAATGATAAATATCCTATTCGAAAGAAATACGAATTGAAAGGCCCCGTATTGAGAAAAGGTGTATCCATAGGTGCAAACGCCACACTGCTTCCGGATGTGGAAATCGGGGAAGGGGCAATGGTTGCAGGAGGAGCACTTGTGACAAAAAGCGTGCCCGCCTGGAAGCTTGCAGTCGGAGTGCCTGCCAGCATCAAAGAACTTCCAAAAGATTTAAAGGAATTGAATAGAATATAAACTTATCAAAAAAATCAAAATTAAGTGAGATAAATTTTATTGAGATTATTAAAAAGAGGTCCGAAAATGATCCCAATTGCCAAGCCCCTGCTGGGTAAGGAAGAAATTGATGCAGTCTCAGAGGTCCTGAGTTCAGGCATGATTGCCCAGGGCCCGAAAGTAGAAGAATTCGAGCTCGCTTTTGCCGATTACATAGGTTGTGAGTACGCAGCCGCTGTAAACTCTGGCACTGCAGCCCTGCACATTGCGCTTCTTGCCCATGGAATAGGAAAAGGAGACGAAGTGATTACAAGTCCTTTCAGCTTCATTGCGACAGCAAATAGCATCCTTTATACCGGGGCGAAACCTGTTTTTGCAGATATCGAGCCAGCTACGTATAATATAGATCCTGAAAGAATTCAGGAAAAAATCACTTCGAAAACCAGAGCTATTATGCCTGTTCACCTCTACGGACACCCAGCAGACATGAAAGCCATAACGGAAATTGCAGATGATAATAGGCTTATTTTGATTGAAGATGCCTGTCAGTCCCATGGCGCAGAATGCCTTGGAAGGAGGGTCGGAAGCTTCGGAACAGGAGCGTTCAGCTTTTACCCGACAAAAAACATGACAACCAGCGAAGGTGGAATGCTCACTACAAACGAAAAAGAAATTGCAGAGAAGGCAAAAATAATCAGGGCTCACGGTTCAAAAGTCCGTTACCTGCACGAAATGCTGGGTTTCAACATGCGTATGACTGATATTGCGGCTGCAATCGGGCTTGTACAGCTTGGAAAACTGGACAGATTTACCGCAGCCAGGCAGGAAAATGCAGGAATACTTTCAGCAGGGTTAAAAGGCATATCCGGAATTGTGCCTGCAGAGACAAAAACCGGCTATACCCACGTATTCCACCAGTATACGGTCAGGACTGAAAAAAGGGATCAACTGGCAGCTTTTCTAAAGGAAAAAGGAATAGGAACGGGAGTTCATTATCCGATACCCATTCATAAGCAACCCCTTTATAAAGAACTTGGATACAAAGATTCTCTGCCTATTTCGGAAAAAGCAGCGGAAGAGGTCCTATCTCTCCCTGTGCACCCCGCATTATCCAGAGCCGACTTGCAGGGAATAGTCGAAGCAACCAAAGAATTTTATGCAAAGGATTGAGTAGTTTTCCAGCCAATCCATTTTCAGAACCAGGAAGTGAAATTTTTGATTAGAGTAGGAGTAATAGGTACAGGTGCCATGGGACAGAACCATGTAAGGATTTACAGTGAAATGGAAGGTGTGGAACTTGCAGGGGTCTCGGATGTGGACCAGAAACGCGTCGAATCCATGGCTACGCAGTTCAAGACACAAGCCTTTACAGATTATAAGAAAATGTTTGCCGAAGGGCTTGATGCTGTAAGTGTCGTTGTGCCCACCAAACTACACAAACAGGTCGTACTCGATGCCCTTGATGCAGGAATACACGTTCTTGTGGAAAAACCGATTGCAGATACAACTGAAAACGCTGACCTGATGATTGCAGCCGCAAAAAACGCGGAAAAAATCCTTATGGTAGGGCATATCGAGCGTTTTAACCCAGCAGTCATAAAGCTCAAAGAAATTATAAACTCAGGCACTTTGGGAAAGATAGTTTCAATCTCGACCAAACGAGTAGGCCCCTATAACCCGAGGATCAGGGATGTGGGAGTAATCCTGGATATTGGTGTCCATGACATAGATGTGATTTCATACCTTTACGGTAAGAAAATAAATAGTGTCTATGCTATTGCAGGTGCAGATATTCATTCATTTGAAGACCATGCCTCAATAATCCTGCGTATGGATCATAACTTTGCAGGAGTTGTGGAAACAAACTGGCTGACTCCGCATAAAGTAAGGCAACTGACAGCGATCGGAGTTAAAGGTGTTGCCTATCTGGATTATATTAATCAGACCGTTCAGCTGCATGATAATGAATGGATAAGAAAAGCCAAGGTTGAACCCAGCGAGCCACTAAAAAACGAACTCACCTATTTCATGGATTGTGCTGCAACCGGCAAAGCCCCTAACCCCTGCGGAGAAGACGGAAAACATGCCCTTGAAGTGGCAATGGCAGCCATAAAATCCTACGAAGAGGGAAGATTAATTGAAGTAGGAAAATAAGCTGAGAAAAGTTTTTGGAAAGTTAGATTCCAAAATTTTCGGAACAAAAATATTTGAAAAACAATTGAAAAGTGATAAATATGACTAAATTGGAAAAACTTCTCAAGGAAAGAGGCCCGATAAAAAAAATCGGAGTACTTGGAATGGGCTACGTAGGTATCCCTGCAGCTGTCCTTTTTGCAGATGCCCCGTGTTTTAATAAGGTTCTCGGTTTCCAGCGCGATTCAAAAAGTTCCAGTTACAAAATCGATATGCTTAACCATGGAGAGAGCCCTCTCAAAGGAGAAGAGCCAGGCCTCGAAGACCTTATTGGCAAAGTTGTGAAAGCAGGCAAGTTCGAGTGCACTCCCGATTTCTCAAGGATATCAGAACTTGATGCAATTACTCTTGCAATCCAAACTCCTTTTGCAAATCCCAAAGATCTGGAGCCTGACTTTTCCGCACTCATTGAAGGCATCAGGAATGTAGGGAAATATCTTAAGCCAGCCATGCTTGTAGTACTCGAGTCCACAATCACCCCTGGCACGACCGAAGGAATGGCAAAACAAATTCTTGAAGAAGAGTCGGGCCTAAAAGCAGGAGAAGACTTTGCCCTTGCTCATGCTCCAGAAAGGGTAATGGTAGGCAGGCTCTTGAGAAACATCAGAGAACATGACCGGATCGTGGGTGGTATTAATGAGGCAAGCACCAGGCGGGCTATTGAGCTATACTCTCCTGTACTAACTGTTGGAAAAGTAATTCCTATGAGTGCAACTGCAGCCGAGGTCACGAAAACTGCAGAGAATACTTTCCGCGACCTTCAGATTGCCGCAATCAACCAGCTTGCTCTTTATTGTGAGGCCATGGAAATAAACGTGTATGATGTAAGGACAGGCGTGGACAGTTTAAAAGGAGAAGGTATTACAAGAGCTATACTTTGGCCAGGTGCAGGCGTCGGAGGCCATTGTCTTACCAAAGATACATACCACCTGGAAAGAGGGGTTAAGATAGGAAACGGGCAGCTGGATTATCCGGAAGGTGCAGATTCGATCTACGTGCTTGCACGAAAAGTCAATGATTTCATGCCTTTACACATGTATAACCTGACTGTTGCAGCCCTTGAAAGAATTGGAAAGGAGATAAAAGGCTCAAAGGTTGCGATGCTCGGCTGGGCTTTCATCAGAGACTCGGACGATGCCAGGAACACGCCTTCGGAACCTTACAGGGATCTCTGCCTAAAAGCAGGTGCGATAGTTACGGTGCACGACCCGTATGTTTTGAAATATCCAGGGGTTGAGATTTCGGATGACCTTGAAAAGGTTATCAGAGATGCGGATGCTGTGGTGGTTCTTGCAGGGCACAGTGCGTACTTTAATGTAAAGGCCGACTGGGTAAAGGAAGTTACAGGTAAAGCAAGTCCGATTATTGTGGATGGAAGAAATGTAGTTGAACCTGATGAGTTTATCGGAAAGGGGTTTGTCTATAAGGGGATTGGGAGGGGAGATAAAAACAAACATGTAATAGTATGAACATACACTATCTTTTGAGAGATTTATTCAGTCTTTCAAATCTGGAAAAAGGGCGAAAACCATGATTGAGAAATTAAAACAAAACGAGGAACTCTGGGATCTTTTTACCAAAAAAGAAGAATACAATAGGGTTTTTTCTGATCAGTACAATAGGTTTCCTTACTATTTAAGCAGTCAGAGAAATGTTTTTGATCCCGGAGTTTCCAGATTTCTAGTAGAAAACGGGTTGCACCCTGAGTATCCAGAAGGAAAGAAGTTTGCTGTCTGCCTTACTCATGATATTGATGTAGTCTATCCGGAAAAACGGTGTCTGATCATTGAAACAGCCAAAGCGGTTGCAAAAGGGAATTTAGCAGAAGCTATAAAAACACCCTTTTCCAGATTTAACAAGAAGTGGAACCCCTGCTGGAACTTTAAAGAAATAATGGAACTGGAAGCAAAATACAATGCAAAATCCAGCTTCTATTTTCTGGCTTTACATCCTGGAGAGAAGGATTTCAATTACAAAATTGAGGATCTTGAAGCAGAATTACAGTTCATATCTACGCACGGATGGGAGGTCGGCCTGCATGGGGGGCACGAATCTTACAATAGCTTTGAAGATATAATTGAAAAAAAGCACAGGCTTGAAAAAGTTCTCGGGAAACAGGTTATCGGGTACAGGAATCATTATTTAAGATTTAAAGTGCCGGATACATGGGAATTATTGAGCAAAGCAGACTTTAAATACGATACAACATTCGGATATTCAGACTGTGCTGGCTTTAGAAATGGGGTATGCCATCCTTTCAGGCCTTATAATCTAAATACCGAAAAACAAATCGATATCCTTGAGCTTCCCCTTATAATTATGGATAGAACGTTGCTAAGAGATTACATGCGCCTTGATGTTAAAAAGGCCTGGGAGCTTATAAAGAATCTTATTGATAAGGTTGAGCAGTACAATGGCGTGATTACAATTCTCTGGCACAATAATACGTCTATCGATGGAAAGAACCTTAAATATTACGAAAAATTCCTCGAATATGTTTATAGCAAAGAAGCGTGGATTGCAAGCGGGGAAGAAATATATAATTGGTGGCATACCAGCGTTGAGAAGAAGCATTGAAAGTTAACAGGAACTTTAAGAACTCCGACTGGCAACTTTTCGAGTCGTCTGAAAGCGAAATCAAATATTTCTGCGTAAATAATACAAATGAATCAAGTAAAATGGATAGGGTAGGCTAATAAATTTCTTTTTTTTCAGTTATGCAAATTGCCTGGGGTAAAGCTAATTGGCAGATATTTATGGGATCTGAATCCTTCAACGGTTTGCAGTAACCTCCTATTAAAACTCTTTGCCATGTCCACCATCTCCCAGCCGTAAAAGGAACCTTAGTAAGAAATAAATGAGCGTTAAGGAGAAATAATATGATCTCAATTGTGACTGCGGATGGAAAATAAGAGAACGGAGAAATTTATTCGAGAAGGGTTCATTTGTAAGGGAGCTTAGAGGAGAGATAAGTCAGACAGGTAACATTAGCTTGAGGATATTATTCCCAGAGCTGCAGATTTCAAAGAGAAAAACGGCTTAAAAATTTAAGGAATATATGAGCTCAACCCTAGAGGTAATTTCGTTTAAGGTACTGGCTATGGATGAAAAGGCATCAGACGCGACAGAGAATAGATCTCAAAATAACAAGAAGGAAAGTTTTGCATCCGATGTACTGACACTTGCAGGCGGGACAACCTTTGCTCAAATCCTTACAATTCTCTCTGCTCCTGTGTTGACCCGCCTGTACGGGCCCGAAGATTTCGGAGTGTGGGCTTTGTACATTTCTATCACCAGCATTATCAGCGTAATTGCGTGCATGAGGTATGAATATTCCATAATGTTGCCCGAATCGGATGAAGATGCCGTAAATCTGTTAGGGCTGAGTTTATTGGCAGTGCTTTTAGTAAGCGGTTTAACCCTTCTAAGTGTATGGTATTTTAAAGAACCTATAGTTAACATTCTAAATTCTCCGCAGATTGGGAACTATCTCTGGCTTGTACCTCCATTTATTTTTGTAAATGGGTTATTTCTTGCATTGAATAATTGGAATTCAAGAACAAAACTTTTCAAAAGGCTTTCCCTTTCAAGAATTTTCAGTTCGGTCTCTTCTACTGCAACACAGATAGGTTTCGGGCTTGCAAAAAAAGTCGGTGGAGGCGGATTAGTAGCTGGAAGTCTTGCCGGACAGTCTATTGCAACATTTGTACTTGGAGGACAAATCTGGAGAGATGATAGGAAGCTGATTGTGAAAAGCCTGCACTGGAGGAAAATTTATGAGGGGTTTAAGAAGTACCGCAAGTTTTCGCTTATAGATACCTGGGCTGCCCTTATGAACTCAGTTTCCTGGCAGCTTCCTGCCTTCCTTCTTGCGGCTTTCTTCACGCCTGCAGTAGTAGGTTTTTACTCCCTTGGCTTTCGCCTTTTACAGCTTCCAATGAGTTTCATTGGGGGCTCTATTTCACAGGTATTCTTTCAGAGGGCATCAAGAGCCTTAGCTGAAGGCACCCTCCATTCCCTTGTAGAGAACGTTTTCAAAATACTTGTGATCATAGGCATGTTTCCGATGTTGACTCTGACAATCGTAGGGAGCGATGTCTTTACCGTCATTTTCGGAAAAGCCTGGACAGAAGCAGGCGTTTATGCCCAGATCCTGAGTCTCTGGGCTTTTGTCTGGTTTATTTCGTCCCCACTAACCACGATATACGTGGTAGTCGAAAAGCACCACTTTGGTTTTAACTACAATTTATTCAACCTTACTACGCGTCTTCTTTCACTTATTATCGGTGGCCTGCTGGGAAGCGCACGTATGGCACTGATCCTGTTCTCGATATCAGGAATTGTGGTATACGGTTACCTTTGCCTGCAGATGATGTCCTATTCCGGAGTAAAGGCTTCAAGAGCCATGAAAATAGTATTCTCCAATTTTATCCTTTTTGTCCCTGCAGGAGTTATCCTGGTTGCCCTCAAAACTGTAGAGATAAACCAGATGCTGCTTGTTGTCTTTGCCGGCGTAGTTATCTGCATTTATTACCTTTATATTTTGAAAACCGATGTACAGATCAAAGAAATAATGAGAGAATTCAAATACTCCTGAAAAGCCTGATTACTGTGTGAAAACTAGTGCATCGATTCCTAATTAATTCCATTTTAGATTGTTATTCCACCAAGCATTTCATCCCTTTCTTCCATTTTGTATCTCCACGTAAATAGAACTGGTTTTTCGTTAATTTGGTTTATATGTTGACTAATTCTTTCTCTTAATTCATTTATTGAGTCTACTCTTATTTCTCTCAACACACTTCTCACCATTTTACTGAAAAAACTCTCAATAATATCACAGTTTTGTAATCTACTTTCAACTCTCTGGAAATCTCAGTATCGTTTTTTCCCCAGTAGCTCAAAAGTACTATCTTGGATCTTTGGACAATGTTTGCAGCTTGATTTCTAGAACCACTTAACCTGGTAAGATAATCTAACTCTTTTTGAGTAAATGATAATTTAGGGCGACGGCTTATACGAGGCATAAAGGTTAGTTATTGAACAATTAATATAATTATTTTAGGGATTTATATCAGAATCGATGCACTAGTTCTTACCGTACCTATCGAGCCGAACGAAGAATGTTTCATCGAAAACTCAGTATCAAACGCAAAAAAAATATTGGAAATAGATAGGCAGTATGACACAGGAAATTTCAGGAAAAAATCAAACGATTCCAAGCTTATTTTCACTTAGCGGTTGCACATGTATAGTAGAGTTCTGACCTAACGCCAATATTTAAAAGTGATCTCCTCAAATGGTCTTTTAACAATTACTCAATCAGACTGCACTTAAATATACTTATTGTGTATATACATCATGGCCATGCTCATGGATCCCGGTTAATTTTGAGAGCTAGCCCGGGTAAATATCCTGAGTATTGGAGTCTGACAAGCCAATTGAGAGTGTTTCAAATCCTAAAACATGCGTTGCAAGGTCCGGTAAAAGGGGGAGAAAGTCGCAAACTTAAACAATGGAAAATCGGGGCTGCCAACTGATTAAAGTATTTAAAAGGTTATTCCTATAATTGCACGCAATATATCCCCATTATTACATTTTAATAGATACCTTGAGCCTGTAGAGATTAAAAATCAGGTATAACATGCCTCTTACTGAAGCACAAGAGTTATTTTCATTATTTTTGCAATTTATTTCTCTCTGATAATAGATCGCTCCGATCAAATGTATAAACCCTGGGATACATATAATGCCTGGAAAGGAAAGCCTCACAATATTAAGCGTTTGATGGCAGCCTGGATTATTTTATTTGTTACACCGATGTTGCATTTTTCAATCTTATTTATCCTTCTGGGATCAGTTAATGTTCAATTCGATATGACAATTAGCGGCATTTCAAATGTTGTTTTAATCAGCTTTAGTTCGTTTTTCGATTTTGGTTACTTCAGAATATATGAATCTTTTGTGCATAAATATCCAGAGTCTTTTTTCGCAGATGAAGAATTGATGCAATTAGAGCGCTTAGGCAGAATTCTCCCGGATTTTTGGGCTCATTTTATACCCGGAGCTTTATACGTTATCATATCTATTTTGATGATGCTAATAGCATTTATTATTGAGCCTACCTCAAAACTCATTTAGATTTAATTATTACTTAGGCTTCAAGAAATGAAATTGAGAGAAGCAAGTTTTGAGTTATGCGATACCCTCTAAGATAAATTATTATTGCCCTGCTTCAAGAATATCCAGAATATGGGATTATTAATTTGATTCATGGGAATGAATAATAAAATATAAGAATCGAACAATTACAGATTTAATATCTTTTTTCCAATAGATGACGTATGCTCATGATATTCAATTGCTATTCTGAGCACACCCGGATGGCTGTATAACTCCCTTCCAGATCTCCAATCTGATTCTTTTTTCAGAGAGGTTCTAAGATTTTCTCAAGCACTTTAATCCTCAGGACTTGCGCAGTTGAATCAAAAACCAGTAGCATGAGAGTTCAAACGACTTCAGTACTAATATCAAACATTATTCATAATAGTAGCCATCGATGACGATTTATAAAATGTTTTGTTCTTTAAGTGAGTAAGATATAAGTATAAAGGGCGGAATAATAAAATATTCTTTATATTTATCAATTCGGGGAAGAAAATCGAACCTTTTGGTGTTGTGGAAGTAATTTACCACACGAGAAGGCCTGTCTGATTTTTAGTACTGCAGGATAAAAACTCTTACAAAAACTGTTCTTGTCGGTTTAAAGCAGGCTCTTCAAATTCCGAGAGTGATAACTTTCTAAAAGGGGGTAGCATAGTGAAACAAAAATTATCGCTAATTTTAGCGTCTGTTTTCTTAATTACGCTAGCCTGCTCAGCTATTGCAGTGGGCCAGAACTGGACTATGGTTAACTATGATGATTCCATGTCCAGGCATAGTAATCAGACTGAGATAGGCAAGGATAATGTAAATCAGCTAGAGGTCAAGTGGATTCTGAACACAGGATCTACAATTGAGGACTCGCCTTTAATCGTAGGAAATACTGGGTATGTTCAGAATAACAAGTACCAGGTCATTGCTTTTGATATGGATACTGGGCTTAATAAGTGGAAGTATGACCCTAAAACAGGATCTTCACCTGCACATGGCATAGCATACGACAATGGAGTAATTTACGCTCCAACTGGTCCTAACGGGACTGTAGTCGCCCTAAATGCCGATTATGGCAAGAAAATCTGGGAATCGACTGCTTTGCAGCCTCTAGGAGGATCATTCGTTCTCACTTCACCCCCGCTTATATGGAAAGATTATGTAATTGCTGGATCTGCATTTGGAGATGTGGTCCTTCAAGGTCTTCCTGCATCGAAAGGAACGGCTACTGCCCTGGATAAGAAGACCGGCAAAATAGTATGGCAGATCAACACTACTGTAGGTGAATGGGTTACGGGGAAGAATGCCAGTACTAATGGCGGTGCCACTACATGGTCGGGTGGAGCAATTGATACTGACAAAGGCATAGTCTATCTGCCCTGTGGCAACCCTGCACCCGATTTTGACGCATCCAGCAGACCCGGGGAGAATCTGTATTCAAACAATGTGATTGCCGTTAACATTACTACTGGAAAGATTCTCTGGGCGACGCCCTTTATAGCAGCAGGTACAGTTTTAAACGTCACCATTCCCGACACCCATGACTGGGATACTTGCTGGGGAACTAATCTAGTTACTATTAACTCTAGCAAAGGCCCCGAGAAAATAGTCATTGGCCACAATAAAAGAGGAGATATTATGGCGATGAATTCAACTACAGGAACGCCAATCTGGTGGGAAAATGTGGCTTATCTCTACCGCACAGACGTTCCGGCCATGCCAAATGGCAGCGGAGCGGTCTGGCCCAGTCCAAGCGGCGGAGTCCATGCATATTCAGCCTTTGATGAGAATAATGTCTATGTTGCCGTAACCAATCAAGGAAGAGACTTCTTCAGCAGTCCGGGAGAAGGTCATGCCGAGCCTGCATTTGAGTTCATACCAAATGGCATTGGAAACGGCTCCATCACTGCCCTGGACCTGAAAACCGGCGAGATCAAGTGGGAACATAAGACCGATTTCCCAACCTGGGTATCGCCCCTGGTTACCAATGGAGTGGTATTCTCAGGTACAGTCACGGCTGTAGGAAATAATGAAACAGGCGTAACCTATCCTTTTAGCGACTATGGAGACCCAACTGAAACGCCGCTTATAACCTCGGGAATCCTCAGGACATTTGATGCCGAAACTGGTAAAGAGTTATGGAAATTCAATGTAGGAGCCCCAATTAGCATAGGTGGACCATCTATAGGAAGGGGTATGCTATTGGTGCCCACAGGAAACAACATGGAAGCCACCAACCCGGGTGGCTATATCGTTGCCTTTGGGCTTCCAGAAGAATAAATGAATATATTACTTGAGTATTATTTAAGCGGCAGAGAATAAGCCGCTTAAAATCTTTTTTTAGATATTAACTGAGAGTTTTGCGCTAGATAACAATGAGCGTTTCTTCCCTATCTTTGAAAGATCGAATTCTCTTCGGCCGATCACTTATGAAAAAGAGGTTTACTGAAATGTATAATTTCCAAGAAGGAAATAGGGTATCAAATATTATTTCATAGCAGTGGGGAATAATAATGATTGAAACTAGAAAGATAGCAAAGGTTCTGAAGAGCAAGTCCACAATTGAAGGAGCAGGCGTCCACCTCAAACGTGCATTTGGATTCAGCCAGGTTCCTATTTTCGACCCTTTTTTGCTGCTGGATGATTTTAGGTCCGATAATCCGGAGCACTATATCAAAGGTTTTCCCTGGCACCCTCATCGCGGTATAGAGACGATTACTTACGTTCTTCGTGGGGATGTAGAACATGGGGACAGTATGGGAAATAAGGGAATAATTTCATCAGGTGATGTACAGTGGATGACTGCCGGAAGTGGAATTATACACCAGGAAATGCCCAAAGGAGACCCACACGGTTTGATGTACGGATTTCAGCTGTGGGCTAACCTCCCTAAATCTCACAAAATGATGGGCCCACGCTATCGGGAAGTGAAAAGTGATCAAATTCCAGAGGTATCCCTGGGCAACGACACGAAGATCAGGGTCATTTGTGGAAACGTAGGAGGTATGAAAGGGCCAGTTCAAGATATTGTCACCGATCCAGAATACCTCGATATAACCGTTCCAGCTGAATCAGAGTTCTCACATCCTACCAAACGAGGACACACCGTTTTTGTATATGTCATCGAGGGAAAAGGGTACTTCTGCAAGGAGAAGGAACCATTTTCCTACGACATGGAAGACGTCAACTATTTTGATATGAAGCAAGATCCCTTCCTGGAAAATGGAGATATTGTCCTCTTTGATGATGGCGATCAAGTTATTGTCTCAACCGACGGAGACTATGTCAGGTTCCTGCTAATATCCGGAAAGCCTATTGGTGAACCAATTGCTTGGTATGGTCCCATTGTGATGAACACGAATGACGAGTTGCGCATTGCTTTTGAGGAATACAACAATGGAACATTCATCAAGCAATAAAATTTCTGCCATTGGATGCAGTTCTTGAGGGGTTTGACGCCCATGCAGTCATAGACGCAAGTGGTGAGGTGAGCGTACTTGAACGTGAAGCCTACCATAGCCACTCTTTCCCAGGCGGATGTGAAGTGCGTAACTGGTGGTCGGTTGGTGCAAAACTTCAAGCCGTTTCACGCTAAAATTCAACTTTTTCTTATTATTTTTATATTACGGAGTTCAGAAACGTTTCTGTATCTCCAAATTGAATTACTGAGCCGAACAATTTTCGATACTTTGTACATCTAACTTCACAGCTTTTTGTGTTGTTCATTTTTCTTTAATCTTCAGAATTAAATTCATTATTGAATGACGTAATATTAAACTCATATGATCAATCTGGCTGAAATTAATTATGTCATAGTATCTGAAAAATAGGCTTATTGTAATCCCTTCCCTGAATTCGCAAAATAAAGATTAATTGCAGAATATTGGCCAGTTACTGAAGAAAAAAGAAATAGCGGATAAAAGACAAATGTCGGGCAAAATCTGGAGAAATTAGCCGGAGATTAAAAATAGAGGCATTGGTAAAT
>NZ_JAVKPK010000086.1:0-13099 GCF_031461075.1 Methanosarcina baikalica
GGTTTTTTATCTAGATAATTTTTTTAAAAAAGAATTGATGAAACAGGGTTCATCAAAAATAAAATAGTCTTCTTATGTTATGCGGTCTGGGGTCATACCGATTACACTTTCTCAAGAGCCTGTTCCAGATCTGAGATTATATCTTCTATATCCTCAATACCTACGGAAAGGCGTATGTAATCCGGCTTAACACCTGTCGCTTCCTGCTCGGCTGGGGTTAACTGCTGGTGTGTTGTAGTTGCTGGATGGATAACAAGACTCTTGGAATCCCCTATGTTCGCAACGTGTGAAAATAGCTTAAGAGAGTTAATAAACTGTTTACCCGCTTCCACACCACCTTTCACACCAAAACCTATCAATGCACCATAACCACCTTTGAGATACTTGAATGCAAGTTTGTGGCTTGGATGATCCGGTAAACCGGGATAATTGACCCATGAGACCTTCGGATGGTTTGAGAGATATTGTGCTACCTTGAGTGCGTTTTCGGAGTGTCGCTGTATCCTCAGGTGCAGGGTCTCAAGTCCCTGAAGTAACAGGAACGAATTGAAAGGTGAAATAGCTGCACCTGTATCCCGAAGAAGCTGCAGCCTTACTTTGAAGACGAATGCTACATTCCCAAGCCCCGGAAAGGCTGAAAATGTGTCCCAGTATTTCAGACCGTGATACTCTGGATCAGGATCTGTGAGTTCCGGGAACTTGCCGTTGTTCCATGAGAACTTTCCTGAATCTACTATCGAACCGCCAATTGAATTCCCATGCCCGCCGATGAATTTTGTTGCAGAATGCACAACGATATCAGCTCCATGTTCAATAGGTCGGACAAGCCCTACCGCACTTGTATTGTCTACGACAAGCGGAATCCCGGCTTCATGAGCAATATCTGCAATTGCCTCAAAATCCGGAATATCCAGCTTCGGGTTACCTAATGACTCAATATAAATAGCCCTGGTTTTTTCATTGACAGCTTTTCTATATGCTTCGACATCAGTTGAATCTACAAATACCACTTTCCTTCCCAATTTGGGGAA
This sequence comes from Methanosarcina baikalica, assembly GCF_031461075.1. NCBI lineage: Archaea > Methanobacteriati > Methanobacteriota > Methanomicrobia > Methanosarcinales > Methanosarcinaceae > Methanosarcina > Methanosarcina baikalica. The sequence continues at coordinate 1,032 of NZ_JAVKPK010000086.1, forward strand.
AGTGTAATTAAAAAGTTCATAGGTTCCGCCGTAGAGATTGTTGCCGGATACAATTTCGTCTCCGATGCGGGTAATAGCTAACAGAGCGTAAGTTATTGCTGCTGAACCGGATGCAACTCCAAGGGCTCCGCTACCACCCTCAATGGCAGCTATGCGCTGTTCGAACACATCAGTAGTAGGGTTCATTATACGGGTGTAAATGTTGCCAAGCTCTTTGAGGCCGAAAAGATCGGCTGCATGATCCGTGTCCCGGAAAACATACGAGGTTGTCTGGTATATCGGTACTGTACGTGACCCTGTAGCCGGATCCGGACTCTGTCCAGCGTGAAGGGCAAGTGTTCCTAATCTATAGTTATTTGTTGCCATTGGAATTATTCTCCTTGTTTATCTGAAGTTTGTATTTGTCAGCTATGTCGTGGAAAGTATCAACTACATAGCGAACTTTTTCCCATGAAAGTCCGTATGTGTTCAATTTCCATACGCGTGTAGCTCCTGCAAATTCTCCGACAATGCCCTTGCGTGAGAGTTCGTCTGAAAGGAAGAAACCTCTACGCTTATGCTCCTGTGCTATAATATCGAAGTTACCACTTGTGTTTATTTTAGAGAGAGTATGCTTGCGTGGATACTCAGAGACAACTCTGCTGCCGTCTATAGCAAGTAAACCATTAATCAGATAGTTCGACTTTTTCAGCTCGTCTTCCCAGTTATTTACTCTCTCCCTGACAGCAGGGAAAGAAGCCATCATACCTATCAGTGTCGAACCCATCAATGTGCAGCCGAGCATCTCGACTTCTTTTACGCCAAACTTGCGTTTGGTGAGATCGCCCGTCATCTGAGTAGTACGGAATACCCTGGGAGCCCATTCCTCGGTTGTTGCCAGCACTCCGGAGGGAGCAGGAGATGCCATGCTTTTATGACCTGAACCGACTACAAAATCCGCACCAATATCCTTTCCATCGACTGGCCTGACCCCAACAGTATATGCCCCATTGTACAGGAAAGGAATATCATACTGGTGTGCAACTTTTGCAATGCCTTTTACATCATGTTCATTGGCATACTGGTAATCAAAGTGATCGATCATCACCAGTACAGGTAGTTTGCCTGTTTCCTGCTTAATTTCTTCAATCTTCTCAGCAGTAGCATCTGCTGTTACGAGCTTATGCTCGTCCAGGGGCACTTCCCTTACTATTCCTCCTGCTTCTTCCACCGCCAGGAACTCTGTATAGTGAGCCAGGGATGAAACAACTACAGAATCACCTTTATTGACCAGAGTGGAGGCCACTGCCTGGAAACCTCTCCTTGCACCGGGCACTACGCGAGCAACATCCATGTTAACAAAGCTAGCCAGTTGTTCATGAAACGGAGCGATGGGTGGACTGGTTATCTTGTCCAGCCTGAAGGGTTTGCGGCAGGCATCACAGGTAGAATAGCCGTCGCCATATGCTATGAGGGCTTTTCGTGCTTCCGGTGTAAGCCGTCCGGCTGCCTGGATTGGCTGTATATTGATATGCGTCTCTTCTCTTGACCTGATATCAATAGTACCGGCTATCTTCCTGACTTCGGGTATTCCGGTACCTTTCTCTATATCATCCAAAATTTTTCGGACTCTGTTTACTCCTTCCTTAATGGAGTGTTCCTCTTCTGAATTTGTGATATTTGGAAGTGTTTGTCTAAGGGTCTCCCTAATATCTTCAAGGGCAAAAAGTGCCTCAAATGTTTTTTGTGTTCTTATATCCATATATTACCCCTAAGCTAAGACCCGGAATCGAACCGGGATAAATGGATCTGCAGTCCACTGCGTAGCCTTTCCGCCACCTCAGCATTCATTAATAGTTTTGAACTGTACTTTTGTCCCATATTCCGCAAATGTACACAATTGCAGAATCCGTTTGCAGATCTGCCCAACAGTTCTCATTTAAATTGATGCTGATTTTTACGTTATTACCATATTGAGAAGTTAAGTAGCAGTTGTGAACTTCTGCGGAAAGGGGTTGTACAAATAGTGTTGCAGGTTCTGAGAATTATGTTTTGTCTGTTTATCTACGACTGAGTTTTCATGTATTCCGAGTTAAGTCATGTTGATGATTGTCTACACACACTTCACAATTGGGAAGTTACGAGTTGCTATTAATATTTGCTAATAATATTTGCTAGTAATATTCTCTTTGGTAATATTCGCTTATATTTGAACCTCCTTTTAGGCCAACAGCGCCTCAAAACTTTTCTGTAAAAAGTTTTCTTTTTGTATCCGTGAGAAAACTTTTAAGCCAAAGCCCGGAATCGAACCGGGTTGAAATGGATCTGCAGTCCATTGCGTAGCCTTTCCGCCACCCTGGCAATAACCTCTTCACAATTGTGAACCGGCAACACACCATATTCATCATTAATATTTAAACTTACTTTTATAGGCAAAATATGCCTTTTTAGTCAAATAGAGCCCAAAATTTTTCTGTAAAAAGTTTTCTTTTTGTATCCGTGAGAAAACTTTTAAGCCAGAACCCGGAATCGAACCGGGTTGAAATGGATCTGTAGATTCATTGCGTAGCCTTTCCGCCACTCTGACAATAATATATTTACAATTATGAGCTGGCAATATATGATACTCATTATTAATATTCAAAAATATTTATTAAGGTAAAAGGCAATTCAAATATCTCTATGGTTTGAGATCTAGAAGATTCAAATGAACAAATACAGATAATATATTCTCCGTATTGATGTAACGTGAAGCAAGATTGTAAGGTCACTCAGGATACCATCAAAGAGACATCTCTTCCTTGAAGCTACTGGGTTGATAGTGATTTGATCATAGCGAAAAAGAGGAGGCAAGAACTTTACAAATGAATTCAATTATCAACAGTAGGAGAAGGTTAAAGCTTCTATTACATACGGAACCCGAGGATAAGCTGTTGCGAGATCAGGTTCCATGTTGAAGTTACCATACAGCCATATATTCTATTTACAATCGATTACTAGAGGCCTATGAATATTGATCCATGTTTCTACAATGTAATATACATTGAAGATTTGATATAGCCGGGATTCTCCTTCTTCACAAAGATCCCATACTACTTTCGTATCTTGAACACTGTTAAAGCAAATTGCCTCGATTGATTCTAACTTTAAGAAGAATATAGTAAACTTCGTTCTGTCAAAGATCTCTACTTTCACATTTAACCGGTTTTAAATTCTACTTTTATTTGCTTTACGACTTTGTTCCTAAATCCAGTGATTTTTGCATTTTTTTGATTGAAATATTAAATTTACAGGACGAATTATTTCATCAAGCAAATTTAATATTCGATCTACAGAAATCAGCCTATACCTATGAGTGGTGTTCAGAGATTTGTAACAAATTTCAAAATTCAGTTGTTTTTTAACTTAATATTCATCACCGGATTCTGGAACTAAATACTCTTTACCTGGAAGTTTTTTTATTTTTGTTCTACTTTTCGGAGGATTTTCGGATGTTTTTTGGAGGTTCCCGAAGAGCTTTCAGGGGCTAAAGTACTTCAAAGTGCTTTCTCTACCCTTATATTCACAGAAAACCCCTAAGCTAAGACCCGGAATCGAACCGGGATAAATGGATCTGCAGTCCACTGCGTAGCCTTTCCGCCACCTCAGCATTCATTAATAGTTTTGAGCGTTAATTTTTTTCACCCAATATTCCGTAGAGGTACATAGATGTAGAAATTATTTGCCTGCTTGCCTGATAATCTCATTTTTGTGTACTTCTACGGATAGTGGGTTTTAAGAGTAATATTGTGGGTTTTACGAATGAAGTCTGTTCTTTATGACTTGAGTTTCCACCTCTAAGTTGAGTCACATTTTTATTGGCTGCACATACTTCATAATTGTGAAGCTGTGATTTGTTCTTAACATTTACTTTTATTTGAACCTCCTTTTAGGCTAAATAATGCCTGAAAAAGTTTTCTTTTTGTATCCATGAGAAAACTTTTAAGCCAGAGCCAGGAATCCAACGGCATGGAATGGATTTACAGTCCAATGCGTAGCCTTTTCGCCACACTGGCAACAGTGAGTTCACAATTGTGAACCGACAATAAATCATACTCACTGTTAATATTTAAATCTGCTTTTTAGGGCAAAAAACGCCTCAAATGTCTCTTCGGTTTGATCGAGATTCGTTCAAATCAGTAAATACTGTTTATACATCTTTTCTATGATGTAATTCATGCCTTCACAAAAGCTACAGATGAGATTATATACTGGCAGATCATGTTTTTTCATATTGTGCGGAAAACAATTGAAAAGAGAATCTAAAGAATGTAATTGAAGAAAGAGTGTTACTGCTACTTGGAGACCCTCTGAAGAAGGAGTACAAAAAAAAGAAAAGGAGGTTAAGAACTTTACAAATAAGCTCAATCAACAACAGTAGGAGGAAGTTAGGGCTCCGGTTATATATGGAACCGGAGGATAAGTTGATGTGCGACCAGGTCCCACGATGAAATCCCCATAAAACCCTGTGTCCTTTTTAGAATCCGTTGTTATATGTCCATGCACATTGATCCCTGTTCCTGAAATGTGATACATATTGAAGATTTGATATAGCCGGGATTTTCCTTCTTCAAAGAAACCACCTAATACTTTTATACCTTGAACAAATTCCTGTTCAATCAGCTCAAGAGGATTAGTTCTAACTTCAAGAAGTATATACTCCACTGTAAGAAGTAAATGCTCTATCATACGTAAAGTTATATACAACTCAATTAGATTAAGAGCCTCCCAGACGATTTCAACCGTAAGTCCGTCGTCAAGAGCTTTCCATGCCGTTTCAACAGCATGTTCATCACGATCGAGGGCAGCATGCTTTGTTCCGTCAACGATCTCTCCATTCATACTTTAACCTTGCTAAATTCGTGATTTTACCTTCTTTAAACTCATATTTTTACCTGTTTTCGATAGTTTTTCTATTTTGTTTCAATGTTTTTCCGAGGATTTCCGGCTGTTTTTCAGGGACAAAAGCATCTCAAAGTGCTTTCTGTACCTTTATATCCATAGAAATCCTCTAAGCCAGGACCCGGAATCGAACCGGGATTAATAGATCTGCTGCCCATAGCATAGCCTTTCTGCCATCCTGGCATTTATCAGATTCACAATTGTGAACTGACAAAACACCATATTCCTCATTAATATTTAAATCCCTTTTTTAAGGCAAAATGTGCCTGAAAATAAAGCCATGGAGATTAGTTACTGAAAAATAGTGATCCTGAGACTGACAATCTGTCAGAACATAGTAACGTGACCATTTTGTCAATGTCGAAGACATGCACAAAAGGCACAGAAAAGCTTCGGTTGTTTTGGTTGAGGGTACTGGAAAAACAGAGGCTGCTATAGTTATTAAATAGCAGGAATCTAACGAATATGACCCTTGCCAGCACTCTTATCTATACGCGAGTCAAACGCCAGGTTCGGGTTATTTTGGGACCCAATCCGTCTAAAAAAGGATTAAAAATTTTAAAAGCTTTGGAATTAAGTCGCTATTTTATATAAAGCTTTCAAGATTGAATACCTTTTATTCTCCAGGGTTACACTATAGTAAGGTACCAGTTTCAATCAAATGATTAATCTAGTAACGTTTTGATCGGTTTGAATCCGCACAAAAACTACTCTCATTATGAGTAACGAATAGACGATTAGGGCTTAGGAATCTTTTTTTGAACTTCAGCCACAAATTCGGTTGTAAGTGCCTCGTTGCGCCTTTTTGATCCAGGTCTACATGTTATTTTACTAAATTCTAAATCTTTAATAATTTGTCTCATTCTTGATTCGGAAAAGAGATATTAAACATCTCTTTGACAAATTGAATTACATCTTTTGTTTGCCAACCACGATAATAGCCATCATTTGTTGATATGGGCTCTGAAAGTGCTTTCTTTAACTCCGAAAGTTGTTCTGCTGTTAAAAGAGCCTTTACTCCTCTACCAGGTTTAGATTTAAGACTGAGTAAACCTTCTTTTTCAGCATGCTTTATCCAGCGACAAATCGTTGAGCTGTAGACCGAAAAATCTTCTGCAACTTTAGCTGGACTCAAACCGTTTTTTAACCATAATAAGCTTGAAGTCTCATCTGCTTGTTTTTGTCACAGGAATTAATGGTTGCTTTAGCAATATCATGCGTAGTAAACATATCCAGGCTCATAATTAAATTAGAGCTGATCCCAAAACCAATTTCATTCTCAATTATTAAGAGTTTCAAAAATAATTTTCATGATCCAAAACCTTGATTTATTATTCCGAATACAGATTCAGAGATTGAATTTCGAGTTTTGGGATCAGCTCTTAATATAATTATCATAAGTATATAAAAATTGCATTATATCAAGAAAAGATATAGAGCTCAACCAATTAAGGATATAATGGACTGGCCCCAGACATTTGTTAACGCTCTGACCGGAGAAGCAAAGGTGTATTATTACGATTCTGAAATACCTAGTGTCTAGGAAATTTAGTTATGAGTCATCATAATTAAGAAAGGGACTACAGATGAGGACTTGTTTAAATATTAATGCTCTATAATTAAGTTGCCAGGACACTAGAGCCTTTGCTGCGGGAAAAAGCATTTTTTTATCGATGGGAATGCTTGAATTGATGGACGACATGGAGTTAAAAGCTATACTTGCTCATGAAGTATGGCATCTTCGCCATAACAACAAGACGCCTGTATTAAGACAGCTGTCACTTATGACTTTTACAAAAAACCGTTCAGAATATGAACTTGAACTCCTTGCTGACACTTTTGCTGAAGAGATCGTTAGTGAAAACGCAGTAAAATCTGCAAAAAATTAAACTAAAATTCCAGCCACAAAAGCGTGGCTTGTTTTTAATTAGACACATAAATCTAATTTAAGAATCTTGAGTATTTTCAGTTCCTTTATAAAAACATTCGTTTTTTAGTATTCAATTTAGTCTATACATCGGATTTCATCATAACCTTTTTAATTCACAATTGTTAATATTGATTAGTTCACGATTGTTAATATTGAGTGTTCACAATTGTAAACATTAAAAATTGGTACACAATAAATGTAATTAGCAGATATATCTAGCAAATATACTGCAGTATTTTGCTTCTCTGAAGTGCATAATTATGGATATCGAACTGAATGCAACTAACAAAGCAGAACTGATAAGCATAGGGAGCGTCCAGGTAGACAAATCCCTTCTTCCAAATCAGCTTAAGAGCAAGGCTACAGCAGGCCCCGGAGCAGGTGGGTCGTCAATTTTTCTCAGGTCGGGAAACAGGCGCGTGAGACTTACAATTAATGATTTTTCTCCTTTGCGTGCAGTGCCGGAAGATGAACACGTGGTTGTCATGAAAGGTGATGATGTGATTGCCAGAGGAGTACTTGAACGTCCGCTCTGCCATTGTCCGGAACAGGCATACATCACGTTATCCGAAAAATGTGTATATGATTGCCAGTTTTGCCCTGTACCTAAAATGCAAGGCGAGATAAAAGACAGCGCAAAGGTTCTCCAGATGGTTGCGGAAGCTCATGCAACAGGTGAGCTGAAGGCAATTTCCCTTACCAGCGGTGTAGCGGTTTCGCCAAAGAAAGAAGTCCAGAGGGCAGTAGATATCATAAAACAGCTTACACGTGAGTATGATCTCCCAATAGGTGTGTCTGTCTATCCCACAACAGGTTCATCAGAAGAACTTTATTCTGCAGGCGCATGCGAGGTAAAATACAATGTTGAGACTATGGATCCTAAACTTTTCCGTCGCTTTTGTCCGGATCTCTCGCTTTACACAGTTCTTGATGCTCTTGACACTGCAGTGAATATTTTTGGCAGAAACCGGGTATCTTCAAACTTTATAATTGGCCTTGGGGAAAGTGACGAAATAGTCCGAAAAGGCATCAAGCACCTTACAGACCGCTGTATAATTCCAATTCTCAGACCTATATCCCCCCATCCTCTTAGAAAAGAGGTGAAGATCAATAGGCCAGACGCTGAAAGGCTTCTAAAACTGGGTAGTATGCTGAAAGATATGCTCGACCGTCAGTCACTCTGTGTAGACGAATCGCGCACAATGTGCCTGTTCTGCACCGGCTGCGACCTGGCACCTCATATAGATCTTTGAATCGTATGGTTAATTTCAGTTCAACATTGAAGCCATCAGCCATTTTCTATCCGTGCTGTTGTAATGGTAATTCCTCAGGTAGTTACTGAGAAAAAAATTCAAAGTTTTGAATTAGTTGATTCTTTCTGTTCGCTGAATTAGTCGATTCTTTCCTTTTTATATATATTTTTAACCTAATTTGGACATTTAATTATTTTATTTTGGCTTAAAGGGATAATATTTTCTATAATACGGAAAGTTTTATAAAAGCCAAATCTAAACAGTTGACTACATGATGCAACAATTCACTCCACAAAAATTTACTCTTACCATTCAATCTGGAAAAAACAGATTTGGAGAACAGGAAGGATTTGAAAGCATAGAAATAAGGCCAGGGGATACCCTCTCAATTGTAGGCCCGACAGGCTCGGGAAAATCAGCTTTAATTAATGATATTGAAAACCTTGCACAGGGAGACAGTGTAACAGGCAGACGGATCCTTATCAATGGGGAGGAACCTCCCGAATCCTTCGTACGGGAACCAGCCTTCAAACCAATTTCCCTGATAACCCAGAACACCCGCTGTCTTGCAGACCTCTCAGTCGAAGCATTTATGCTGATGCATATAAGAGCAAGGCGACCCGGCAGGGAAGACTTGCTTGACGAGACAATAAATCTTGCAAATACATTTACCGGAGAAGAGATCAGCCTCAAAAGCCGGATGAGCGGTTTATCCGGAGGCCAGACCCGTGCGCTCATGATTGCAGATGCACTTGTAATCGGCGATACCCCAATCCTCCTGCTTGATGAGATAGAAAACGCAGGTATCTTCAAAGACCGTGTCATCCAGTCTCTTCAGGGAGGCAACAAGGCAGTAATTCTTGTAACACATGACCCGTATCTTGCTCTTACAGCAAGCAGGCGCATAGTGATGAAACATGGGGGAGTTTCCTCTGTGATCGAACCTACGGGGCAGGAGCAGCATCTTATTGAAGATCTTGCCATAGTTGAAGACAGGCTTCACCAAATAAGAGAGAAAATCAGAATGGGAGCTGCTTTTTCATCCGATTCGTCAAAAGTCTTGATGACTGCAGCTGCACAGGGCCTGCAATTGAACAGGGTGTGAGCTATAAATGAAACTTCTCATAATTGCGGGTCCGCCAAGTGGGGGAAAAACTGCTGTGATTCGTCAGGTTATAAAAAATCTCCCTGAAGGATCACTTCCTGCCTTCCTGAAAATTGATGTTGTACATGCAACCGAAGACCAGGAACTTGCAGAAGAGTTTGATATTCCTGTCAAAAAGATTTATTCCGGAGATGTGTGTCCTGACCATATGGGAATTCTGGTCCTTGACGACGCATTACGCTGGGCCGAGAGTATATCAAGAAATATTCTGATAATTGAAAGTGCAGGCCTCTGTCTAAGGTGTACTCCTTACACGACTTACTCCCTTGGAATTGCAGTTGTCAGCGCGATCTCAGGAACAAATTCCCCGTTCAAAATGGCCCCTTTACTTGCTCTTGCAGATGTGGCAGTTGTTACCAAGACTGATCTCGTATCACAGGCAGAAAAAGAGGTTTTCAGGGAAAGTATCCGAAAAGTGGTCTCGAATATTGACATCGTAGAGACAAACGCAATTCAGGGAACAGGGTTAAGATACCTCATGAGGCGGATTGCCGATCAACCGGATATAGGGCCTGAACCGATCGTACTCAGAGGTGCTCCTCCGCTTGGCGTATGTACAATCTGTATCGGGAAAAAAGAGATTGGATGGAAAAACCACTTTGGAGTTATCCGCCCACTGGATATGCCAGAGCCCTTATACAGAGGTGACTGATGGTGAATAAATGGAATCCCCCTGGCAAAAACTGTGGGGCTTGCGGCTCTCAGACCTGTTCAGACTTTGTTGACCGCCTTGAAACCGGCTTAACAGAGGTAGATTTATGTCCGTTCTATAGTAAAGAGAATATCGTGAGCCAGGGAAGCATTTTGAGCCGGGAAAATCTTGCGATCCAGGCAAGAAATATCCCTTATTCAGGCATAGATGTGACTGGAAAAGAGTATGATTTCGTTCTTCTTCCATTTCCGGATGAGCCTTCAGCACGCAAATTTATAGTGCCTTTCAGGGCAGACCTTGTGGAATTGTGGGGGATTAAAAAAGGAGAGCTCGTAACCGGCCGTCCGGCAGGTCCTGGCTGTCCTGTTTATCACGCTTTGAGAGTTCTCAGTGCAAACCCGGTCACAGGTGTAATTGAATGCCATACCGTGGGTCCTATGGCTGCAAGAAAAGAAGACGTTCATGATATTCAGGCATACCATGTCCATGCTTTTGAAGGAATTGCCAGTACTATAAAGAAACCTCCTGTCTTCGGAACCCGCCAGTATTTCCTGCCTGGCAACTGCATGATAGGGCTTGCACATACGGCTCTGGTGAATATGTGTTTTCAAAAACCTTCTGGACTTCATGTCCGGCTTGAGGATATAAGGATACTATGAAAACTATCGAAGAAATAAATGAGAAAATCGCACGCAAAGAAGCGATAATCCTGACTGCTGCCGAACTCAAGTCCATGGTTCGGGACGGTCAAAATGTGACTGTTGACGATGTGGATGTAGTCACGACCGGAACATTTGGCGTGATGTCTGGCACGATGGCAGTTATGATGGTACCGGTTGCAGGAAAATGTAGTTTTGAAAGGGCAGATTCTATCTGGTTAAACGGTGTGCCTGCTCAACCAGGTCCCTGTCCCAATGAGCGTCTCGGAGTCGTGGACCTGGTTATTAACGGAACGGCACATGCAGATGATCGGTATGGAGGAGGACATCTTTTCAGGGATCTTGTAAAAGGAAAAGAGATCGATGTTCTTGTGGAAGCACACGGCAGGCGTTATGAAAATCGAGTTACGCTTGATGATATAGAATATGCCAGGATCATTACCACAAGGCTCGCATTTAAAAATTACCACGCACTAATAAACCCCACCTCCTCAACGATTAGCACTATCTTCTCTGTTACAGGCCTAACAGGTCCTTTTACGGAAACAACCGTATCTGGGTGCGGTGAAATAAATCCTCTGCAGAACGACCCCTCTCACAGGACAATAGGCGTGGGTACAAGGGTTCTTTTGAATGGAGCTCCGGGTTATATTATGGGAAAAGGAACCAGGTCCAGCCCTGATAAACCGAACGTTTCCGCCTTTGCAGATATGAAGGATATGGATCCTACTATGATGGGAGGGATGAAAACTGCACATGGGCCTGAGTGTCTAACTTCCCTTGCAGTTCCGATACCTGTCCTTGATGAAGAGATCCTCTCGGGATTAAAAATCCTGGATCACAACGTTCCACTACCCGTATCAGATGTAAACGGGCGCACTGCACACACAAAAGTAAACTACGGTCATATCTGGGAAGGCACCGATAAAGTTATCCGCGTCGAAAAAGATAGGTGCATGCATCATCCAGATTGTGCTGCAATGCGCACCTGCCCAACTGAAGCAATTTCAAATAATTTCGATATCAACAGAGACCTCTGTATCAACTGCGGCACCTGTACAATCCAGTGTTCTGAAGGAGTATTCCGTGCAAGACTGGGAGCTATAGAACTGGCTGAAGGAACTGTCCCTATATCACTGCGGCAGTCAGACAGAGCAAGGGCAGAAAAACTCTGCACACTGCTTAAGAACCAGATTCTGAAGCAAACGTTCGTACCAACGAAGATGATGGAACCTCTCTAACGAAACCCTTTTTTGTGAACTTACTTTGGAATCATAGTACTGGTGTCACGTCTACCATATAATGTTGTAGAAAAATATAATGTTGTAGAAGACAGATTACAATAGTTCATAATTATAGGACACTTCTGGATTTACGCGACACCAGTCCACATAACATTAGAAGATCATTTTATTTTTGATAATATTGGATTTTTGGGTCATTTACTGATACAAAGTTGGCATTTTCATGATAAAAGAAAAACTTGAGT
>NZ_JAVKPK010000087.1:0-12612 GCF_031461075.1 Methanosarcina baikalica
AGAAGTTGAAAGCTCGTTAGAGAGATACGATTATTCTTCGGCCCGGATAATCACTTTCGTTAACGGCTCTACTTTCCTGACAATAACTTTTCCCACAAGTTCAAGAGTACCGTCTGCTTTTACAGAACCAATAACACACCCCGGCCTGACCCGGATATCCCCCTGACAGGCTGCAGTGTTTATTTTAGCTCTATCAAGAAGGACAAGTTCAGAAACCGTTTCTATATTTCCCAGAATTTTAGTCCCTGCGCATACAAGGGCACCTCTGGCTTTTACGTTGCCCTGAACTACCGAACCTTTTCCAAGTTCAAGCTTGCCAGTCACTGTGAGATCTTTCCAGAACTTCACTTCCTGCCCGACAATTAAATTGCCGTTCAGAATAAGGTTCTCCTCAAGAAAAGCTCTTTTTTCGATCACGTAAGTATTGGACCTGGGATGGTACTTGATAAAACGGATCATTCGAAATCACTTTGGGATACTTTCCCCGGTTATCACTGTAGAACAAATGTTTTATCTGCAAAGCATTTGCAAAAATTTTGCCAATTGAGTTTTCACAATATGATTGAATACCTATTATATAATAGCATCGAATGTTCACTATCAGATGCCTGAAACTGAGATATCAACCCGGATATTCGGAGATTTATAAATCTTACACGATAAAATAAGTTTAATTAAAAAAATTGTCGTGCAACAAATATATGTTACCTAAAATAAGCATTCTTAATCCTCAGTTTACGTACTGATGTTGGAGGAGCCTAAATAAATTAGCAGCTCAGATTAAAAAAAAGTCAGTCACTAAATACAAATAAAACTGGAGTAGATCAAGAAAAGGTCAAAGAAAAAGAACTTCGGCAATGAGAAATTCAGAAGTTAACTAACGTATGTGAATGAAAAAGAGACTGAAGAATTATATATAGATATGATTTCTCAGTCTCACTCTTTTTTCGTTTGAAATAGCCTGCTTATTCAACGAGGCTGGCAAAACCATACTTGGGAAGTACCCTTTCGATCTTAATCCGAACCTCATCGCCAACTTTGGTGCCCGGGACAAAGACCACAAAACCCTCTATACGGGCGATGCCGTCTCCCTGGCGAGCGAGATCCTGGATTGTTACATCGTAGACTTCGCCTTCTTCAACAGGAACAGGGCTACTTTCATCTCTGAACATTAAAATCATTCCTTAAATGTACTTATTTAAATTTAATGTAATTATTTGATTTCCTTAACTGCATTTACTCAACAACGCTTGCAAATGCAAATTTGGGAAGTACTCTTTCGACCTTAATCCGGACTTCATCGCCAACTTTGGTGCCCGGGACAAAGACCACAAAACCTTCAATACGTGCAATGCCGTCTCCCTGACGAGCAATATCCTGAATTGTTACATCGTAGACTTCGCCCTCTTCGACAGGGACTGAGCGACTTTCTTCTCTAAACATGAAAAACCATTCCTTTAATTTACTTACTTAAATTTAATTATTTGATTTCCTTAACTGCATTTACTCGACAACGCTTGCAAATGCAAATTTGGGAAGTACTCTTTCGACCTTAATCTGGACTTCATCGCCAACTTTGGTGCCCGGGACAAAGATTACAAAACCTTCAATACGTGCAATGCCGTCTCCCTGACGAGCAATATCCTGAATTGTTACATCGTAGACTTCGCCCTCTTCGACAGGGACTGAGCGACTTTCTTCTCTAAACATGAAAAACCATTCCTTTAATTTACTTACTTAAATTTAATTATTTGATTTCCTTAACTGCATTTACTCGACAACGCTTGCAAATGCAAATTTGGGAAGTACTCTTTCGACCTTAATCTGGACTTCATCGCCAACACTAGTATTCGGGACAAAGACTACGAAACCTTCGATACGGGCGATGCCGTCTCCCTGGCGAGCAATATCCTGAATAGTTACATCGTAAGTTTCGCCCTCTTCAACGGGCACAGAATTACTTTCATCTCTAAACATCAGATTCATTCCTTTATTAACTTCTATTAATCAGCTTAAGAGAGCTCCATCGACAGAAAAGAGTAAAAACAGTACTTAACAAGCCAAACTTGAGAATCCAAATTCAGGAAGTACACATTCTACTTGATTAACTGATCCCCAATAGAGCTTCGGATAAGTCAATTAATTGGTCATACTCATATTCGCTTGTATATAACGCTTTGCTTTAAATTCTCCAAAAAAGAAAAATAATAAAGTTCGGAAAATATCCGATGCCTGAATTCCAGACTTCTGATTTCTCATTTTGAAGATACAAAAACAATAGTAATTCATGTAAAAAATAAAATTACTCTGAATAAAATAATTTTTTATATTAAGGATAAGGTTTTATTAGGAGTAACTTTCCCTAAGAAGACCGAAACAAATCCTTATAAAATTCAGATTCAAGTTCGGAAAGATTCGGAGGGCGTATACTCATGCCGAAACCTATAAATAATTAAAGATCCATTGTGAGAGTCGTTCATTCAATGAGAATAACAATGCGTGGGCCCGTAGCTTAGTCAGGCAGAGCGATGGACTCTTAATCCATAGGCCGGGGGTTCAAATCCCTTCGGGCCCGCTATCTATTTTTCAAAATTTTTAAATTTTAAAGAATCTATTTTTCATCAAGCTTTTTCTCAACGAGATAAAAATAGCATCTTTGAAAAAAAATTAGTGATTAAAAGGCTCAATATATCTAAAATATCTAAATGGGTGCAACTTTAATGCCAAAAGTAAGTGTTGAAATCCCTCAAGAGCTTCTGGATGACCTCAACAAGCATGTGGGAGATAACAAGAAATTTGTCAATCAATCCGATGCTATCCGAACTGCTATTCGCAAGATGCTGGACATGATGGATGATATTGACAGAAGGCACGGAAGACTTGAGAAATGATCAGAAATTCTGAAATTAAAAACCAATTATAAAATCTATTGTAAAACAGTTATAAAAGTCAATTACATAAATCACCCCTTTATTTCCACTGTGCTTTGATATCTATCGACTATTTTTCAAAGAATTCTATGTTCCTGCTTAGCTTCTACTGGAGAGATAAATGAAGCCTGACCTTTCAAGCTATTGACTTGCTGATGCAGGTTTTACAAAAAACGAATTAAAATTTAGGGTCAGAGAGATTCCCTGAAATCCCTGATACCCTGAGCTACGTTGGAGAGCAGAATGAAAGCTATTCTCTGGTTAGGCCAGGCACCCAGCCCACAGTCAGGACCCACGTACTTAATCAGGTTGCCGAAACGCCTGTAAGCAAGCTTAAGCCTTTTTGTTATAATAGCCGGGGTTTCGAGTTCGGTAACAATTTCCGGAAGATACTGCTGATCTTTCCAGATGTTAGTACAGTACCTTTCGTTAAGGACTCCTGCCAGGCTGAAGATATCAGTTCTTGCAATCCCAAGCCTCAGGAAAGAATCCGTGTTTTCCAACATTTTTTTGTCGATCAGCTCCAGGTAGGAGGGAGTACCTGCTGATTCTACTCCTATAACGTTAATTGTAGGAGTCTCGCAGGCAAAATTATAGTAGAGAGGAGAATGGAGATGGATCTCTACATCAGCGCCCCATTTACTGGCCGCTTTTGAGGCATCGGTAAGGGCAGAAATAATATCATTTTCATCAAAGGCAAGCTCAGGATTCAGTCCTATGCTTGGCTCATCAATAGAAACTGTTGCAATCTTGAAATGCTTTGCAGATCTCATTGAGTTTCTGACAAAATTGTTTACACTTTTTGCAAAAAGAGAATAGATGTCCGTGTACCGTGTACCTCCAAACTCCTTCAGGTAAAGTTCGGTTGGGCCGGTTACGCAGATTCGGACTTTCAGAGTCTCTCCGAAATGTTCCTTATAGGCTTTTGCAACCTTCTCTATAGCTTCAAGCTCTTCGATCCTGGCGCACTCAAGTTTAACCTCAAATGGACTGTCACAGCAGTTAGAATCCCGGATAACCTTCAGAAACTGCTCATTCATGTCCTGGTACTGGGGATAAGTGGGAGCCTCCACACCTGCATCTATTTTCTGCTGGAAGGCATCATTGATTACCGTAAAGAGTTTCTCATCTTCTGCTCTCGTTTTAAAGGCGTTTCGGACCCACTCCTTACTAACTCCTTCAGGCAGGGGGTAACTTCCGATATCGTCAAAGATGATTTCATCCATATCCTCTTAGTAGACCTGTGAGAATTTAGCATTATTGGAAAGACAGAAAAAAATTACAAAAAATAGAAACGAAAGAATCGGGAAAATCTAATCTTTAAGAAGAAAGATATTTACTCAGCTATTTAGTTAAATTAAGTTTCCTGATCTTTCTTTTTTGCATTAAATTCATTGATGCCTTTTGCCGTATTTTCAAGAAGTTTGAAAGCAAGATCCTGGTCCGGCCAGAAAGCCAGCCCACAATCCGGACCTGCATACTTTATCCGGTTCCCGAGAATAGAATAAGCCGTTTCAAGCCTTTTTTTCACGACACCTGGAGTTTCGAGGTCAGTAACGATTTTCTGCATATACTCCTTTTCTTTCCAGGCATTAACTCCATAGGTTTCATTAATAATACCTATGAGACTGGAAATATCGGTCCTCGATACCCCAAGCCTGATGTAAGTATTCGAGTCCTCCAGCACTTTTTTTTCCAGGATGTCTATGTAGGAGGGAGTCGCCGCATATTCAAAGCCTATGACATTGATAGGAGTCTCACAAACAAGCTTATACTTCAATGGGGAATGTAAATGAATTTCCACATCTGCTCCCTGTTTTCGAGCATAAGTGGAGGCAACGGTAAGAGCAGAGACAATGTCAGGATCAGAAAAAGGGATCCTATCGTTAATTCCGAGGCTAGGTTCGTCTAGAGCCACAATTCTTATTTCGAAATTTTTCGCGGTTTTAAATGCCTGTTTTATAAAATTTTCGATGTCCAGCGCAAGGATATGGTATGCATCCACATAAGCCGTTGTCCCGAAGGCTTTAAGGTACAGGTCTGTAGGACCTGCAACACAAACCCTCACTCCCAGAGTCTCACCGGTCTCTTCTCTATACTGCTTTGCAACCTCATCAATTATTTCCAGCTCAAGGATCTTTGCATTTTCTTCTTTTAGCACATACGGTTCATAACAGTTCTTTTCATCTTTGACAATATCCAGGAATTGACCTATCATATCTCTAAACTGGGGATAAGTGGGAACATGAACTCCCAGCTCGATTTTCCTCCGAAAAGCTTCTCTTATCATGGAAAAGAGTTTCTCATCTTCATCCCGGTTTTCAGCCGCAGCCTTTACCCATTCCCTCGTGAGACCTTCAGGTGTGGGAAGGCTGCCTCCATCGATAAAAGTGATGTTTTGCATACCTGTTATGTAAGACAGTATCAAGTATTATAATTATTGGAATTAATTTGAATAAAAAACCATATTCACGTATAATTGACAAAAACAAAAAACAAAAATATCCGAATCGATCAGAATTAACAAAAAGAATGAAGATTCTTAAGTATAGCTGACAAAATTAGGGAAATGGGAACCGGACTTATTTTTCTTTAGTTTCAAAATCTTCGTCTTCCAATTAGAGTTCTTTTCGGAACCGAGATTCCTCTTTCTCCAATACTTTCATAACAGCAGAAACAGGGACAATTAACCCATCGACCATTACAAATTTATCCAAAGGATTCTACTTTTGCATCCTTTATGTGGAGAATTCCTCATCGAAATACCTCATTTTGAATATATCTCAAATTATCTTTGCTTTCTAGGAGATTGTGCTCTGGCTTGTCCCAAAATAATCACAGAGATCAATAACTTACGTAAGACTCAAAACCTTTATCAAAAAGAAATTTGATCTGCCCAAATGTATAAACCACTGCAACCGCCCAAATCTTCAGCCTGCCGGAAAGAAAAAGGTACCTGCCTTTTCCGGCTCATTTTATCGATCAGCTTTCAGCACAGCATTTTATAATCTTCATCAAGATAGGGGCCTGCAAAACCATCTGTCATATCAATTAGAGCGTTTTTCTTCTGCTTTACAGGTTCGTTATTGCTCATAGTTCATCCTCTGAGGATATAATTATAGAATTTATACTTTATAGTTTTTCAAAACCCAATGAAAAAATCCAGTTCTCATCGAATTCCATAGACGGTATAGTAAGGTTTAAAAAGACTTTTCAACCAGATATCATTACGGATACATGTTCCCGCTTTCCAGAATCCTCCAGACCTTTCCCGTTTTTGCAACCCAGAGAGAAGTGGTCCATCCTACCTTGCATTTTGAACTAATCTCCTCGGGAAGAATAACAGGCCCGATGCACTTCCCGGATTCCAGGTAGTCTTCGAGCCAGAGTTTTCCAGGCTCAATTTTTACGATCTTGAAATATGCATCAAGGTTGCTGGTATACTGGGATTCAACCGGGTGTCTCTCAACATAATCAAAGATCAGGTCGGTCAATTCCCCAACTGCCGGAAGGTCAGCTTTAAGCTCTTTTACGTTTTTGGCCGCTTCTCCATATTCTGTATCCGACATGTAACCTTTTTCATGCAGCCACTTCACCAGTTTATACATTACTCTGCCTGTGGTTTCCATAAGGGTCCTGCTGCCTGCAACCTTTCTGACCATGAAATCAGCAAGAAAATCAGAGATTTCCGAAGAACTCAGGTGCTCAGGGCCAAAAATTTCCCAGAACTGCTTGTTTTCAGAAGCTTCAAGTTTCTCATATCTTTTAGTCTCAGCCCTATTCAAATGCTGATGCCCGAAGTTATTGAGATACATCCTGAAAAAAGATATTGCTTCTTCGTACCCCAAATAGGTTTTAGAGCTAAGGCGAACTTGCTGCTCGGTAAGAAATTCCTCTAAAATTTCATGAATAGACTTACTGATTGTGATTTTCATTCCATCGACCTTCCATCAACCTTTTCTGCGATCTTCCTTTTCGTCCAAAAATCCCCAGAAAAATATTCGATAACTCCAGAAAGTGCCGAGCTTTTCAATAAGGACAACGGGAAGAAATCCTTTCTATATACATTATCTGCCAAGAGTCCCCCATTTTTACTATTCCGCAATTAAGGTACCAGCCCACTTTTGCCAGCGAGCTTACATCTTCCGAAACCTTAACAGGTCCGATTTCTCTGTAAGGGTCCAGGTAATCCTCTACCCATAATTTTCCTGGCTCAATCCTCCTTATCTCGAAATCTCCCTCTTTCCACTCTGGACTTTCTTCAGCCGGATGCGCGTCCACATAATCGCAGAGCGCACTGCCAAATTTCTGGACCTGAGAAGCGGCCTTTTTCCCTTTTTTTCTTATATTTCCTATAACATCAACAAGTTCACTATAATGCTCGGGATCGAGGTACTCTTTTTCATAAGCCCAGGGCAGAAATTTACAGAAAAATCGTCTTGAAGTTTCAACGAAAGTTGCACTCCCTCCAACATCATTAATCAGATAATCTTCAAGGAGATATTCAATATCTGAAGGCGCAATATACTCAAGGTCAAAAATCTGGCAGTATTCTTTATGCTCGTTCTTCTGTTTCTCTTTATAGAGCTCCTGATCCTCTTCATACAGGTCATCAAAAGCACAAACATCCAGATATTCCTCAAAAAGTGAGATTAAATTTTCATAGTCATTATAAGTCCTAGGACTCAGGCCTCTTTTCTGCTCCTTTAAAAATTCCAGAAAAGCTTCGTTTATCGTCTTCATGGCATCTCCATAGAAGAATCACTCTTCTGATTTTTTAGAATTTTGCATGGTTTTTGAGAAGTTCTGGTCCACATATCTCCACCAGAAGAAAAAACCTCTAAAGGTTTGCTGAAGAAACTGAGAAATACAGAAAAAAGGGAAAGAAGGAAACTGCCTAAAAAACCGAATTCTCCAGTTTTCATTCCAGCAAAGATCTCCTCAATACCTTTTCTAATACATTTTCTAATACCTTTTCTTATATTTCCTGAGGACTTCACTGTTTACTTCAAGAAATTTCTCGTCAATGTAACCTTTTTTCTGAGTCCATTCAAAGAATTTATCAAGGACTTTAGCAGCTGTGCCTGTGAACTTTTTGCCTCCTCCAACTTCAACCACATAGTCATCAAGGAAATCCTTAATTCCTGATGCGGTAAGGTACTCAGGGCCAAAAATGTCACAATAATTCTTATTGTCGTGTTCGTGCCGGACAGTGTAAAGGTCTCTGTCCTCCTCCGAAAGAAAATCCTCGGCACTGAATTCCAGGAATTCTTCGTAAAGAAGAATTACATCTTCAAAATCCAGGAAAGTTTCAGGTTTCAAACAGGTTTCCTGTTCATTCAAAAATTTCTGAAAAGCTTCATTTATAGTGATCATAATATCTCTGCAGCAGTACTTGTAAAGTACTATCATTTTTGCTGTAAAAGATTTTATATTTATCTCAAAGACATTCTATACAGAAATAGATGGGTGTTTTTAACTGCCAGGATCTCAAGCAGATATAAAAGGCATTTAAACGGCAAATCGCATCTGAACGATAAATTAAAAAAGTAAAATAGGGAAAAATAAGAAAGGAAGAATAGATAATACCTTTATTTAGGATTTTCTTTTTCGTCTTCTTTTTATCTTCCTTTTTCTTTGTCTTTTTCTTCTTCTTTTAGTCTTCCTTTTTCTTCTTTCCCATATCAATTATTTTCTATCTTTTATCTCTAGCTTTTTTTTGTTACATAGCTTCAGGAGCTGCGATTCCCAGAGTATCAAGAGAGTTTGCAAGCACGATCCTTGCACAGTCCACAAGAGCCAGCCTTGCAGCCCTGACCTTTTCATCCTCGGCAGCAATAACAGGGACAAAACGATAGAACTGGTTAAAAGCGTCTGCTAGTTCGCGGGCATAGATTGCAAGCACATGGGGCTTTAGTTCGCGGGCTCCAAGGTCGATTATGCTGTCAAACATTGCCATCTTCTTGATCAGATAGATTTCACTATCCTCGACAAGGAGAGAAGGATCGATTTCCATGGAGGAATCCCAGGCTGCTTCCTCTTTTGCTTTTTCGAGGATACTGCAGGCGCGGGCGTGGGAGTACTGAATATATGGAGCACCCTGCTTTTCAAAGTCCAGAGCTTCTTTCCAGTTGAAAACAGTGGATTTTTCAGGAGAGACCCTGACTATATCATACCTCACAGCACCTATTCCGACCATTTCCGCAACCTGCTTCTTGAACTCGTAAGAAGTTTCAGGACGACGGGTTTCAACCTGTTCGAGAGCAGCTTCAGTAACCTTATCAAAAAGGTCGTCTGCACTTATGAACTGGCCGCGACGGGTGCTCATAGAGCCTTCAGGAAGGGAAACGAATTCGAAAATAACGACTTCGGGTTCCTTGACCCCTATTACGTTCAATGTAGCCCTGAGCTGGCCGGAAATCAGCTTGTGGTCAGCTCCGAAAACATCGATTATGCGGTCTGCCTGTCCGGCTTTCCATTCGTGGTAGGCAAGGTCTCTTGTGGTATAAAGAGAGGTTCCGTTTGAGCGCTGGATAACAAGGGTCTTCTCAAACCCATAATCCGAAAGGTCTACTACAAGGGCTCCTTTGTCCTTTTTTGTCCTCCCCGTCGCCTTGATCCGCTCGACAATATCGTGCACTGCGCCGGATTTAAGAAAACGGGATTCATTGACAAACTTATCGTGAACTACGTTCAAGCGAAGAAGAGTCTCCTTAACTCCGGAAATAGCTAGGGAAACTGCCTTATCAAAACTATCAATAGTCCTGACATCCCCGGCTTCTACCTTTTCCATAAGGGTATCAATTTCCTTTATGTATTCCGGATTTTTGTCCAGCTCAACATTGGCTTTGATATACACATCAGCAATGGCTGCATCGGATTTTCTGGAAAGGTCAAGCTCGAAGCGTTCGCATGCCCAGGAAACTACCGCAATCTGGCGGCCCATATCATTTACATAGTACTGCACCTCTACATCGTACCCTGCTCGCCTGAGAATGCGGGCAAGAGTGTCCCCAATAATGGAATTGCGAATGTGCCCTACATGCAGAGGACCATTAGGGTTTGCTGAGGTGTGCTCAAGGAGAATTTTATCCTTGGGGGCTCCACACCCGAATTTCTCTTTCTTTTCCAGAACTGCAGCAACTGTCCCGTCCAGATAGTGCCTGCTTGCTCGGAAGTTAATGTAAGGGCCAGAGACACTTACTTCTCCGATATACGATCCGTCCGGAATTTCAAGTGCAGAAACAATGCAGGACGCAAGTTCTTTCGGATTTTGTTTGTGAAGGCTGGCAAGTTTGAAGGCAGCTCTGCTCGCAAGATCAGCATGAGAAGAGGTTTCGAAATAAAGTTCGGAATCCTCAATCTCAAACCCGACCTTTCGGATAGCGTCTTTTAAGATTGATGTAGCCTGAGCTTTGAGTTCAAGGAACAAGATAAACCACCTGTAAAAATTATGAAAAATAATGTGATAACTTTAATTTACTAATTTCTGATCCACTGATCTAATGACAGTTTAATTAAAAAAGTATTGGGTAAAAAAGTGTTGGGTAAAAAATATTGGGTAAAAAATATTGGGTAAAAAATATTGGGTAAAAAATATTGGGTAAAAAATATTGGGTAAAAAATATTGGGTAAAAAATATTGGATAAGGGATCTGGCCTCCTGGGGGAGATCAGATTCCGGTATTGTACCTCAGGATTGCAGCGATGCCTCCAAAGGCATTCATTAGCTGAGAACCTTCGTCAAAGTCCGTAGACACAAAAACAACCTTTGCGTTACTCTTATCAGCAAGCGCTGAGAACTCGTCCACGATATCGGTAACATCCGTAACATCAAGGGAAGAACCACACTTCGGGCAGTTCCCGGCTGTGGGAGCTGCTTCTCCTGGCTTCCAGCGCCGCGTCCATTTATTATCGTATCCGCAAACACTGCATTTCGTGGTCACCCTTTCAGCCCGCAAATCTTCTGAGAGCAAAAGCGTTTCCACGGCATTGATTTCAAGGTTTGCTCGGACCTGAGTTTCCCCATAGGCTACCTTGCCTGAATCAGAAATCAATTCTTTGAAAAAGGCCTTGACAGCATTCTTCTGGCCCATAAGTTCGAGATCCTGGAGCTTTTCACTGGCAGCATTGACCAGTTCGGACAGGCCAGATTCGTCTGTATACGCTATATCAAAAAGCCCGAGGATTTTCTTCAGGAGTTCATGGTGCATAAACTCCCCGGCATAGAACTCTTCTTTTGTCGGAGAAGGCCCACCTATCAGGATACCTTTGAGATCTTTAGGTTCGACAGAAAGGAAAATATCACTTGCAGCATCTCCTATCCTCTTGTAGAAATCATGGATTGCGATGAGCCTGAGCTGCTGGAAACGGTGAGCGCTCTGACCACCTTTTCTCTGTTTTCCAGGAACTGTTGAAGTCAGGTTACGGAAAGCTTGGATCCGCTTTCCTACCAGAAGCCCTACTGTGGCTTCCCTGCGGTCAAGAACCAGAAGCCCAAAGGTACCTTTGTCCTTGAGCATATCCTCAAGAGGTTCCAGGTAGAAAGAGGAATCACAATGGTACTTGTAAACGGTAATAGGTTCAGGAGGGATAATTACCTCACTTTCCATGCTCGTTTTGTTGGCTCCGATATCCACAGCCCCTGTAAAATATACGATTCCATTTTCAGGAACTTTGTCCAGGTATCGAAGTCTTGAGAGCAGAGATTCAACGGCTCCCTGTACGTTCGTCCTGGTAAGCTTGGACTTAATGTTTGCAGCCTGTCCATGCTCATCTTTCAGCTGGTTTGTGACGTCGAAAATCTGCTTGTCAGGAGGGATGTAAATGGTAATAAGCTCAGTACTTCTTCCCTTCTTATCCCTGAGGCCTTCAAGCTTCTTTTTAAATTCGTATTTTTCATGTGCGGATTGTTCAGTCATTTCAAAAATTCCCCGATGAAGAAAGTAATGTGATAAGATTCTGGTATTTGCAGTAAATTTGATATTAAGTCTGTCATTAAATTTGATACAGGCATGTTTAAAGTGAAACTGGCAAATTTAAGGCGAATTAATTTGAACTCTCAACTCTGTCATGGAATTATCAATTAATAAGATATTGAGCTTTCCTGAGATTATCGAATTTAATTCTAGATCATTAATTCGAACCCCTACCAATTTGAGATCTCTATATAATATATCAATTTGAGATTTGATTTGAGATTATCCGTCTTTGAGATTATCCGTGTGCAATCATAATAAATTTAGTTATTCAGTTTACAATTCATATATCTTTTTTGTTAATTTAACAAAGGGTAAACGTAGGATTTGAGAAGGACAAATCACACAGCGAGTTCCTGTCTCAACCGAAATATGAATATAAAAACCGCTCAGAACACGACAAACCTTAGAGTAAGAATACGCCTGGCCATAAAAGCCGATATCCCGGATCCCGGTAAAGAACCAGCTTATGCTGCGTAAACCTGCCCTTTTCGTGTTCTGTTGATCGCACTAGATGTGAGACATAATTTTACTCAAACTATGTTTAATTAGTTTAAAATTGGATTAACCCTGACCGGATCATATCCTAATTGAAACTTGAGTTTATATTTGTTTCTATCTACTAACTCATTTTATATATTCATAGGTATATAAAAACATTCTTGCATATTGCTGTAATTTGATTTTTGCTTAACAAATAATTTC
>NZ_JAVKPK010000088.1:0-12316 GCF_031461075.1 Methanosarcina baikalica
GATAGTGTCGCTACCGATAAGAAGAGTGTCATCAATAACGTATGTAAATGGTCCTTTGAGATGAACAGTTGTATATGCAGATTTATCTGCCACAAACTTTAAAGCCTCATTTATCTGTACATGATCATCTTTTCCATCACAGTTAAAATCTCCAGTACCATCTCCAGAGACATAAACCGTTGGTGCGGCAGTCATGCATAAAGCTGTAGGAATGCTTGCAAGGATAAAGCAACCTATAAGGAAAATAACTCCTAATTCTCGTTTTAACATCGGCATCACCTGGGTCGATCATAAAAAAATTCGTTCGTATCTTTGATAGACAGATATTCGTTTAGTGACGTTTTTATATCTCCGCAAAATACTACTGTCTGCCAAAAATTTATACAAATTTATTAGTTTTTTCAGATATATCGGAAAAGGTTTTGCAAATAGTATCCACTCTCCGAACTTCAAGAATAGAGAAAATGTTCCGAATAAATTATTCACAGCTGGAGCTACTGAACCCAACCAGATGTTATAAATACGGAATTCAGAATAAATCTCCCTGTTTTTCAGACCAAATCCTCCAATTTACACGAATCTCTTCGTGAAACCATAAAGAATAAATGTACTTATAAGATATAATTAAATTTTTATAGTTAACATTGTGATTAAAATAATTGACATATAAAAGTACGCAACCTTTTTAAACATTTAGTAAATCGTGAGACCTGTTATTATTTTGTCCGAATTGTAAGAAGCATTTTCCGGATCAGATCGTTGGTGTTACTGGATCAGCAAATTACAGTGATGAATATGATAGAGCTCATCCCAAAACCAATTTTATTTTTAATCAGTAAGAGTTTTAGAACTATTTTTTATGATCAGAAACGCAATTAATTATTCCGAATACGAGATTCAGAAACGGAATTTCGAGTTTTGGGATGAACTTATAAAAACATGTTTATCAGAGAAGATGGTAGATGTAATCCCCACAATTCCGGTAGAATATGTGAAACATATACATGAGACTTGACTGACATATAGGAGAGCTCCTTGTGCCCCTTCATTCTGGTTGTGTGAGCAAAAATGCGCAGAAGTTTCTAAGCAGGAACTTTTAGATCAGGATATTTTTGACAGAACATTGTATATTGAGGAGATTGGATCAAGAAAGGATGAGAAAAATAAGTTTGAAAACTCTATGTGAAGAAAGATTACGGTAAAAGAATGGAAAAAAATAAGATATCAATCCATGCGTCTTCGGTTAAGTGAGGAATCATGATAAATTGCCTTATTTCCAGAACAGTTCTCCAAAATAGTCATTGATATGAAGTTGGAACAGGGCATCGATTTTAGTTATTGGTTTCGAAATTTGGGACTGACTTTTGCTCCTAAATCAATAGCATACAGGCAAGAAAATTCCTTAACCGATGACCAATGGATATCAATCTATTTACACTATCGCCACAAAAGAGAAGGTAATAGATTTTGAGATAACTGACAGATTACTAACAAGTGCAACTCTTATTCCTCTTTTTATCCGAATCACAAACAGATTTCCTGAAGACAAATAAAAGGTCGCTTCTAAAGGATAAAGCAATAATTGGAGCTGTAAAGAGCGTTTTTCTGAAGTGGCTAATTCCTTTTGTGTGTTTCACCAATTAAAAAAAGTTGGCAAGAAATATAGTGACGAATTTAATTCTATCACAAATATTCCAGATAATGATGAGTTTGTACGGCATAAGCTCTAATATATTAAATTGCCGGAGAGCAGTAAAAGTGATGGATGGTAATCTATTCAAGCCGGACAATGCCGTAGGTTATAAAACTACCCCCTCAGCTTACGTTTATAAAAATACAGCTATAAAATAAAGCTGCCTATTACCCTTTATACAAGTTACAAAGGATTTAATTAAATGAGATCTCTGCACATATCCATAATCTTTCTTGCAACTCCATCCCAGCCATGATTCTCAACGACATATCTGCGGCCATTCTCCCCCATAACGGCCCGGGTGCTTTCATTGGATAATAATTTTACCACGGCAGCCGCGAGTTCTTCAGGATTCTCGGGAGTTACTGAAATTCCGCCCCCAGAAAACTCAATCAAATCTTTGACCCCTGGGATACTACTTGCCACAATCGGCTTACCGCAGGCAAGGTACTCATAAGTTTTCAAAGCCGAAAGTCCTATTTTCGAATTTCTTTCCTGGATAAAAGGAGCAACGCAAACATCAGCCGCGTTAATATATAGAGGAACCCGCTCGTAAGGGATTCTTCCGGTGAAAATAAACTTATCCGAAAGCCCTAACCCGGAAGTTATTTCTAGCAATTTGTCCTTCATAACTCCATCCCCAACAACGAGGAAACGGGCATCAGAGCATTTTTCAAGGATTAAAGGAGAGGCATAAATCAGAAATTCAACACCCTGCCAAGCTGCAAGGTGCCCGACAAAGCAGATATACTTTTTAGAGTTTTCCAGCCCCAATTCAGCTTTTGCCAGCTCCCGGTCAAGAGGCTTGAATACATCAGTATTTGCACCATTATTGATAACATAAACTTTGTCTTTAGGAATGGAGTATAACCTCACAAGTTCGTCTCTGAGTTTATCCGTGACAGAAACAATTCTGTCGCAGTACCTGTAATTGAATTTCTCGGAGCGGAGTGCTAGATAAGAAAAGACTCTGTAAGTAAAGGATTTTGAATCCGGATTTACCTTTAACTCATCCAGAACCAGCCCATTAACTTCTACTATTGAAGGGATTTTGAAAATCTTACATAGAATTATGGGAAAGAACGGAAAAGAATTCTGGCGAAGATAAAGCACATCAGGCCTGTTTTTTATGCACGAATAAAGAAGGTAAAAGGAAAGCATAAATTCGTAAGAAGGCTGTACAAGATATTTATTGTCTATTACAGGCACGTATTTTATCCAGGGAAGAGTACGATCTACGCTCTTCTGTCCGGGTGCAAACAGGACTATATCAGTATATTTTTTCAAATTTCTTAGAAGCTCAAGAATGTGGATATTCGAACCTGATTTAGTATTGAAGGAGCCATAATAAACCAGGAAAATATTATTTACTTTTTTAAACATAATGGTAGCCGGTTACCAGAATAGTAAAAGTAGTTAATTAGTTTATCCCATAGCTTTGGTTATTATTTTTACAAGTTCAAGGACGACGGTTCAGTATTAACTCAGGGACAAGAATTTAATTCATTTTGGAGAGAAGTATTTATAGGATTAATTATCTCCTTTGTCTGCTTTTGAGGCATCCGAAGCGAAAAAGAGCAAAAGATTATGAAAGTACTGGAAGTATGTCAGGAATTTCCTAACAGATATTATCCTCAACTTGGGACATTCATCAAACAGAGTATCGACTCAATTGCAAACCAGGGCGTAGATGTTACGATTATTTCTCCAAAACCTTTCGTCCTTCCTTTTTCCACATTTCCGTATCATAATTTTTTCAAACTACCGCGGATTGAGCATACCGAAAAATACGACCTTCACTATCCACGTTACATATATGCCGTTCCCAAAAAATATTTTTATCCCGTAACAGGGTTTTCATACTCTCACTTTGTTTCCAAATACGCGATCAAAAATATAAAGCCACAACCACACCTTATCCACGCACACTTTTCGTATCCTGACGGATATGGGATGATAGGGCTTGCAAAGAAATGGAAAGTCCCTCTTGTAATAAGTGCACTTGGTACAATAGAAAGAAAAGTTGCTTATGAAGGCTCCTATACCTCAAGACAGATCATAGAGGCAATGAGTTTTGCAGATAAGGTTCTTTCTGTCAGTGACGATCTCAAGCTCCACATAGTAAATCTGGGAATAAATGAAGAGAAAGTCCATGTGGTTCCAAACGGCGTTGATACCACGAAGTTCAAACCTGCCGGAAAAGAACATTCAAGGAGTCTGCTAAATCTGCCTCAGGACAAGAATATTGTTCTGTTTGTTGGAGCCCTTAGAAAAATAAAAGGTGTGGACTACCTGATTGAGGCTGCAAAATATTTTGTGGATGCGAATACCGATCTTTTTATGGTAGGCAGGGACGACGGCCTGAGAAAAAGCCTGGAGAAAAGGGCACAAGAGCTCGAAATTTTAGACTACATTAAATTTACGGGTCCGGTAAACCACGAGGATATACCGCTTTGGATCTCGGCTTCGGACATCCTTGTGCTGCCGTCACTGTCTGAAGGGAGGCCAAATGTCGTACTTGAAGCCCTTTCCTGTGAAGTTCCGGTCGTAGCAACAGACGTAGGTGGGATTCCGGAACTCATGAGCGAGGGGGAAACAGGCTATCTGGTACCCGCAAAAAATCCCGCAGAATTATCCGAAAAAATTAATAAATTGCTTGAGGATAGGAGCCGGAGAGAAAAGATGGGAAAGTTTGGGCGTAAAAGTATAATTCAAAGAGAACTGACCTGGGAATCCCATGCAAAAAAGACTGTGGACATATACTCAGAGCTTCTGCAGAAACTTGCGAGATGAATCCTCAAGTTCTCCTCTGACTTCTTTTTTAATTTTAAAATCTGTTGTAAATTATAGATTCCCAAACATGGGATTAAAGATAAGGAATCCGCGAAAACCTTTATTTCTGTATGAATGCCTGTTGAGTCGTTTCGTCCATATAACCTACTTTCGACAGGTAACTTATTTTTCGTTTTTTACTGACAGCTTTTTTTGCTGGGAAACATTATCCCTTATATTAAACATTAATACAAAAATGTTTCATTGTTTATATGTCGTGAAATTTGGGCCATATGTTAACCATTTCAAATACAATATAAATTTACAGAATGTCTGAAAATGTTATCATGAAAAACACCCGATTCTTAAACCACTGCCAAATTTAGGGTAAGTAAAAATATACACCCAAATATAAAAAGGCACCCTTAAAAATAGTTTTCAGGAATTATTATAATCCCTGACGTGGAATAAAAATGTCTGTTGAAGGACTCGAATAGACTTTATCAAGAACTGCAAGGTTGCTTTCCAGCTCAAGCTTATTTTCTGGCAATCCTTGATAGAAATAGTTCGAAGTGTCTTTTAGAGTGCTTTCCTCACTGCCGAAGTATAAGCCACTCTTGAGAAACTCCTTAGTCCTGAGCATTATGTAGCCTTTGTATTGTGGGAGTTTATTTACATCACCAATTCTGTAATTGTCATAAGATGAGATGTTCAGTTGTGCAGAGCTCGCAGGAATCACCGGGAGATAAAAAAACCTTGAGGAGTAATAATCGGTATAAATTGAAGAATTTGCAGGAACATAATTGAAAACATGCTCAAAGCCGCTCAACTCTTCGGAAGTAAAATATTCATGCTTTGCCTCGTGACCAAGGAAATCTGAATCTCCAATACTGAAGACCGAAGAAACGAGAACAAAGGTAGAGAACAGTAAAATCACTAAAAAGACAGAGTTGAATTTTTTAGGGAAATATTTAGCCATATAATTCCAGAATACATACACTCCGTACCCCATAATGAAAGCCATAAAGGGGCTGACAAAAAGCATAAACCGGTCAACTCTAAAAAGAACCTTGAACTGCCAGATAGTGTTGAGTGGGTTGGGGATATAAAATATCAGAGTAAGAAGGGCGAATAATCCAAAAACGGAAGCGTAATTGTTTTTATAGTTCTTCAGGAGAAAACCTATTCCTATCAAGGCAAAGAATAAAAAAATGGATTTATCCAGAAGCCCTATTAAATTAATCAAGCTTTCCTGAAGTACTTCTGCACCGCCGGCAGTTAAAACTATAGAATCCCAGAACTGACTCTGCAAACGGGGAGCCAGACTCCTTTGAACAAACATGTATGCAATAAAAAACCAGTAACCGATGAAAGTAACATTAAGCAATATAAAGAAAGGCTTGCTGATGTAGCTGCCGTCCCCTATTATGTATTCAGATACAAAAAGAAGAATCAGCAATAAGACCAGTTGCGGCAGGGAAACATTATGAACCAGGGTTAAAAAGACCGCAACGATTACTGAGAGGAATTTTAAAGAGATTTTATTCTTCTTGAAATTGACACTATAAATCAAGTACAGTAATACAATAAACATTATAAATGCCATTGTGCGTGTAATTACATTTGCACCGTAATAGAGCACAACAGAACTCACGGAGAAAAGTACACAGGAAAGGAGTGAGATTTGCCTGTTGTTCGTGATGTGATTAAAAAGATAGTAAAGAAAAACTATAGTGATTGCATAAATCGGCGCAGTTACCAAAAAAAGCGAGGTCTGTGTACTTGTATTCAGGAGTTCAGAGGCTTCTGCAATAAATACGTGATAAAGGGGGAAGTATGCATAGTCACTTAAGGAAGTAGGAATCATCTGCCCGGAGGTTGCGGTAAGTTCCGAAAGAAAGATGTGGGGCAGGATATCTGTGGTTCCGAAGTAGAAATCGTAATTTAATGTAACACTATAAATTAGGTTAACCATAATTAGGAAAGATTCTACGAGGATAAGTGATGGGTTTACATTTTTAGAGAAAATCTGCAAGAATACCGACAGGTAAAGAACTAAAATAAAGACGAAATAATACGGTGGTCTGCTTCCCTGAGACAACATGAGCACAACCACGGAACCGATATAAAAAATCCCGAATAAATATGTGAGAGATTTTACATTTAAAGATGGGAAGGCCTCAAGATCATGTAAACTTACATCTTTTTTGTAAAGAAATAATATAAAAAGACAGGACAATATTGCAGGAATTCCTGTAAATAGTCCCCGAAGTGCGTAACCGAGCTTACCAGTTGCAAACATCCATAAGAATGTGAATATTACGGCGAAAATTATAGCTAACGGAAACAGAAATGAAATTAACCTCATTAAACGGTTATTATCTAACTTAAATCCTGCCTCTTTACTTAATCCGAACATACTATCTCCATAACCTTAAATAATCATAATTTCACAATTGAATAAATATTATCCAAACTTTTGTATATGAGAACCAATGAGATCTACAATCAGGGTCGCATTGATTAAGAATATTTTGCCCTGAAAAGTCTGATTCTGTTCCTAATCCAGTGATTTTTGCATTTTTTATTGAAATTTTGAATTTACAGAGGAATTTGTTTTCAATAAAACTCAATATTCGACATATTCCGACATCGATTGCCAGGTAGTGATCAAAGGTTTGTAACCAGTCACCACTAGATTTTGGAACTGAACCAAAAGTCTTCCATACCTATTCAAATGTTTCGGTCGCTCTTTCTAATATATGATCAAATAAATTAGTAAACATTAAACATCCGGGCAATACTTGGCTTTTGAGGGAAAAAGGGAATTTGTAAAACTGTACAAAAATCCCAGCCCATAGGCAA
The DNA here is from genome assembly GCF_031461075.1 of Methanosarcina baikalica. NCBI lineage: Archaea > Methanobacteriati > Methanobacteriota > Methanomicrobia > Methanosarcinales > Methanosarcinaceae > Methanosarcina > Methanosarcina baikalica. The sequence goes on from NZ_JAVKPK010000088.1 coordinate 7,331, forward strand.
CATGCTGTACAGGGATAATAAAAAGGGCAAAAAGACCGTATTTTGATCTCATTTTGTAGGTAACCTGCATCGAGGTAAGGAAGACCAGAATAAAATATATGGCAGTTAGTGCAAGCAGAAGCAGACTTGTAGTGGGATACTGGATGGAAGCGATAAGCAAGACGACTGCAGAAATGATGGCAATAGAAGGCAAAAACGCATACCAGCGGACAAATTCCCCGTGTTTTTTGAAAAGTTCTGCCATCCACATACCATATTTAAACATCCTTACAGAAAAAGATTTAAAAGTGCCTCTTCTATGGTGCAAAACCTGTGCTTCCGGGATGTACAAAAACCTGTTGCCCTTCTTACCTATTCTGTAATTCAGGTCTCCGTCCTGGCCTACCAGAAATCGCTCATCAAAACCCCCGACCTCCTGGATTGCACTTTTTTTGTACATGGCATTGCAGTTAGGGAGAGAACTGACATAGTGCTTTTTTGTGGAGTTTTTAGACTGAGCCGAGCCTCCTGAACCCAAAAAGGTTTCCTGGGCATATCCAACCACCCTTCCAAACATAGGATCAGTGTCAAATATCAGGTTAGGGCCTCCAAAACACACAACGTCTTCTGGAGCGTTTTGCATTTCACGGACAAGAGTCTTCAACCATTGAGAATCGACCTTACAATCCCCGTCAGTAAATGCAACAAGTTCCTCTCGAGAATTTTTCACACCAAGGTTCCTCGCAGCAGCAACGTTCTTTCTTTCGTTAAGAAGGAACTTGACAGGATATTTCTGTACCAATTCCCGCGTCTTATCGGTGGACATTCCATCAACGATAATAATCTCATAAGAATCTCGCAGATAGTCGAGATTAAGAAGTGACTCAATACATTCCTCAATGAATTTTTCTTCATTGCGAACGCCTACTATGACTGAAATAAAAGGGTATTCCATACAAATTAACCCCGTTTTGGACATCATTATTTTCGAATATGCTCGTTTAAAACTATCATTCTTGAGATAGCATGCAATATTATTCCCGTAAATACCATAAAGGCTCCTATGATTGTCAGCATCACCATAAGGAGTGTAGGCCCGAAGCGTAAGGATCCTCCCAGAAAGTAATTCTGCAAAAATATAAGTCCCATAAGAAAGCCTGTAGATGCCATAATCATTCCAGGAACGGAAAAATAATACAGAGGCCGTCTATATTCCATATCCTTAAGAATCCGGAACAGAACCATGGGTCCGTGTATGAAAGGATTTTCGCTTGAACAGTTCTCAAGATCATACCTGCAATGGATTTCCACTTCAGTGAACTTCAATTTGAAATCTCTGGCTTGAATGAGAATTTCAGAGCCTGCGGACATATCTGTACCATTCAAATTTATATTTTCAATAGCTTTTTGCCCATAAGCCCGAAAACCACTCTGGGAGTCAGTAACGTTCAGACCGCCTGCAATATATGTTGCAACATCAAGGATTTTCATTCCAAATTTACGGTAAATAGGGACATTCTTACCGTTGCCATTTACAAACCTTGAACCGATTACAAGGTCAAACCCATTTTTTAAGGGCTCAAGGAGTTTGGGAATCTCGGAAGGATCATGCTGACCGTCAGAGTCAATTATGACCATAGAATTTGCACCGAGCTTACGGGCAGTTTCAAAGCAATTCCTGAGAGCCGCCCCATATCCTTTATTGATTTCATGACGGACTACATAGGCGCCAAGAGATTCAGCGATATCGACAGTGTTATCTGTACTTCCGTCGTCCACAACCACTACTCTGTCGACATATTTTTTGCAGCCCTTAATAACCTCTGCAATGGCGTGAGCTTCGTTATATGCAGGCATGGCTGCAATAGTAATGACCATATGCAATCATCTACCTCTTTGACGATATGAACAAAAGGTCTCCATAATAAAGTGATCTATTATAGAAGAATCGGTAAAAATTTCAAATCCGGCAAATATATTTTTCAGAGTCATCGCTCCATAATTTTTTAAAGGGTTTCTAAAGGTCTTCTATGGCTACATTTACAGGGAATCAATCGGGGGAATTGTTCTCTCCTTTTAGTAAAAAGAAGGAACTTGGATACTCTGTAAGTGGGTCACAGCATTTAATATAAGACTTGTATCTGTTTTAATATACGAGCTATATAAACATTTAGACACGAAAAATAATTAATCAGTAACTCCGATAACGAAAAAGGATTAAGTCCATCTAAAAAGCCTGTTAGCCTTAATAATAGCTTAAGAAGGATCTATCCGTTATTTGATATAAACGAATAATGGAAGAAAAAAATTACACTGATATAAAAATCATAGATTTTCCGTGATGTGCGTTGAGATACAAACTCACTGAGTCAGACCATAGACCCTCTCCAAAAAAAAGTCAAGATCGAAGCTTAAAGGTCAAAAATTTCATTCATGAAGATAGAAAAAAGGGAAAAGTATTTGAGATAGCAAGCAGGAAAGGGGAAAGATATTTTATACAACTAGGTAATTGAGTAGATCGGGTTAAAAACATTCATGAAAACTGATATAATTTAGGAAGATACACGCTGCTAGATTGGAAGAAAACCGGGATTGAAGCTCGGACAGTTTTCACCTTTTCGGTTTATTAATTCTTCGCAATTGAAGATTAAAACAGACCGATTGGAGGAAGTAGGAAGGTTTCCGAAAAACCTCATGAGGGAACGCGGAAATTGGCAGATTAGCCCGAATAACAAGAAAAGAACTGGGAAGCCAGAAAAACATAAAACCGTTTTATGAGGAGTCATATGGCCGGAAACCAGAAGTTTCCATCTGACTTGTTATTAGTAGCAGGTCTTGTAATTCTTGCGGATATTTTCGTACTAATTCCTGTACTTAGCGGAAGTATTATCCGCACAGCTTTTGGTCTACCCCTGGTGCTTTTCCTTCCAGGATACGCCCTTATAGCCATGCTTTTTCCGGAAAAAAGCGGACTTGAAGGGATGGAGAGAATAGCACTTTCTGTTGCGATGAGCGTTGCGGTTGTGCCTTTGATTGGACTTGTACTTAATTATACACCCTGGGGAATCAGGGAAACTCCCCTTCTTGCAAGCCTTTCCGCATTTACTCTGCTCTTATCTGCAGTAGCATATGCTAGGAGAAGACAGCTGCCCGCAGACAGGACATTTGAGGTACCTGCTCTTAGCCTGATTGCTGGAGTTCTGGAAAAGCCGAAGTCAAAGACTGAGAAGACTCTCAGGATAATTCTAGCCCTTTCTTTCCTAGTCTTAATAGGAACTGGAGTTTACATCACTCAGGTACCTCAGGAAAGAGAACCATTTACAAAATTCTATATCCTCGGGCCCGACAGGATGGCAGAGAATTATACAACAGAGTATATACAAGGAGAAAGCGGAACCTACATTATAGGAATAACAAACAATGAGTACAGGACAATGGACTATACAGTGGAAGTAAGGCTTGAAAATGAATCTTTGCTTCTTCCGGAAAACTTGCAACATATCAGACTTGCACATAATACGACTCTGGAAGAGCCTCTTGAGATTACACCTTCTATTGAAGGGAAAAACATGCAGCTTGAATTCCTGCTTTTCAATGAGACTGAAAAGAAAGTACCCAGCAGAGACCTGCGTCTCTGGATAAACGTTACAAAGGAGGGTTGAAGATGGGAACTTTTGAGAGTCTAAATATAGAGACTATGGAAACTCCCGAGGACGTAAAGCTCCACCCATCTGAAAACCTGAGAAGGGAAATGCCTGAGATTAAAAACAAATGGCTTTACCTGGCAATCCCGGTTATAGCCATCGCTTTTGCGGAGCTGATGATATATTCGGGAAATATAATACAAGCCATGGGTATACATGCATTAATTCTGCTTGGGCTTTCCTTTTCCACGATGTTCGTAAAAAATGAGGAGATTCAGAAGACTTACCAGGCTCTAATTCTTCTTCCGATCCTGCGTCTGGTAGATCTTTCAATGCCAGTTTTCTATGACGTGAAGCTTTATAATCTCATTTTTATATACGGCCTCCTGGTAATCCCTGTAAGCATTGCAGCTACCAATCAGGAATTTACTCGCACGCAGCTCGGGATAACCTTCAGAAAAATATGGATATATATTCCGCTCTCAATAGTGCTGGGCCTTTTGCTAGGGACAGGGGAATATCTGATAGCCGGGAAACACCTTCTCATCGGAGACCTTTCAGTTTTCAGTCTTCTGATGCTCAGCATAATTATGATCTTTTTCGTAGGCCTCGTAGAGGAGACAATCTACAGGTCGATCCTCCAGAACCGGCTAGAAACAGCATTCGGGAATCGGAAAGGGCTCATAATTACGAGTATCTTGTTCGGGCTCATGCACTCAGGATATGGGAATATTAACGAAATTGTTTACACATTTCTTATAGGCATCTTTATAGGTTACCTATTTTACAGAACTCGGAGTCTGCCTCTGGTTGCGCTGACTCATGGATTTATAAATGTGTTCTTTTTCGGAATCATTCCCCTCCTCTTTTAAACTAACTGTTTCTGCCAGTCGATTCCGAAAAAGAAACCAAAAGTGAGTAAAGCCAAAAACAAAAGCTGAAATATAGTCAGGAATGCGTGTTCCGGACTCACTCCGAAATATAATTAGAAAAACCTACTCCAATTTCTATAACCACGGAAAAACAAGGAATCGGAATAGATAAGGGCAGTTCTTCAGCATTTTTGTATTTTCCGTGGCTCACATTTTCTTTTAAAATTGATCAAGGAGTTTGGTATTAGTGAGCCCGCTTGAACGAGCGAAAAGGGCAGCAAGCTATTGCATTTACAGTGCAACTCCCAAAAGAAGAGATTTTTTGTGTTTCCGAAGCGAAATAGTGTGTAGAAGAGGAACTCGACTAGTGCAACTTGTGAGGGGGAGTATTGCCCTTAGAATTAATTCAGAGATTTTTGTGACGGTGAGAATTATCTTTTCTTATAGAACCAGTTAAAAATCCTGGTACTCAACTTAAATAAATAAGCAAG
>NZ_JAVKPK010000089.1:0-12297 GCF_031461075.1 Methanosarcina baikalica
ATAGAGAAAGAAAAGAGATCGAAGATAGAAAAGAAAAAAAAGAAGAAAAGCTGAGGTAAGAATAGTAACCTCGGCAAATCAGTTAAAGATTAAATGTAGAATGAAAACACCAAGGCTTAACGTCTGAATTATTACTGAATATCTTTTCTTAATATCTTTTAGGTTTGCGCTTCGCGTAACACTCCCTGCAGTAGACCGGCCTGTCAGGATCCGGTTTGAAAGGTACTTCTGTTTCTTCGCCACAGTCTGCACATGTTGCTTTGTGCATCGTTTGTGGCCCTTTACTGTAATCGCGTTCTCTGCTTGAACCCCGATCCTTACTCTGGAAATCTTTTCCTTCCATTATGTTTTCCCCTGTATAATTTCCCATTAAAGTTTATACTTTAAAGAAGTATCAAATAATTCAAAAGAGCCTCACTTACGAATATGTCATTCCCTGCGGGTCTCGATGAACTAATTGAGTTATTAATATCTGGTATTATGATATTTATTTTTGTTGCATTATGCTTTAACAATTTCTTGCCTTTTGAGCGAATGCATTACAATCCATTTTTATCGGCTATGCTGGTTTCCCTCACATGTTATTACAGCATCCATCGAATTGAATCTCAAGCAATAACATAAGTTTCCAGAATTAATATTTAAGAGTTCCGACAAAAAATTCGTAACACTATTTTCTACTCTGCAATACATTTATCATCTTTGCTAAAAACCTTAACATTAGAATAATCACAGATATAGCCCGAAAATTTCGGCCAGATATCAATTTTCGGAAAAAGAAAGGAGGTTTATTAGCCTCCTACTTTTACCTGGATCAATGGGAGCTTTTTTGCTTGCTCCCCATTTGATGCCCTACTAACTCTAAAGTAGAGTTATTTTCCGTGAAATTCCTTGCTGACATCCGCAGCGTTGGTGTATTCCTTCTCCGGAAGCTCCTCAAGAACCTCAATAACTTTACTGCTGGCATCGTGTTTCTTAGCGTGTTTAATAAGATCCTTCTTGTGTGCAGGATAGTCTATATTTTTTAAAGCCTTCTGGACTTCAATAGGACTGGTTTGCATAAAATTTCCCCCATATTTTGTATGATAGTCTCAGTTCCTTAGCGACAAAAATGGTATCGATGCACTTCGTCAGAAGTTTTTCTCTGAGCATTTCTGTTACCAAACCTCTTGCGCCTTATTTTTGGCATGTTCAATATCCATCGATATATCATCCTCTTACAGAGATAACCGCCTGGACATTATATCGCATTTACTCTAAACTGCCGATCAGAAAATTCAGTACTCTTTTGGTTTTGGTGGTTTGATCCTTTCGATTTACAAACGCTCGATTTCCCTGGTAACGTCATCGGAGGTGTTATCTATTTCAGGTATCCCCTTCAGAAAGCCCAGAAAATCACTGCTAGCCTGCTTACCTTCGGCAAATTTTACAAGGTAATCTCTCTTTGCAGGATAACCTATGCCCTTGCCGGTTATGAACTCCTCAACTTGGCGCGGATTCCTTTTTGAGTTCACATCCCTGGATTCAGATGACTATTGCCTTTCCCACTTAGTTGCCCACCCTCCATTCAGTATTATGTAATATATAATATAAAAAAGAATTCAACCCAAACGTTTGGTAGAAGATGACTATTTAGGTCTGGCCTCCTCATATTTTATTAGTATTGGAAACTGAGGATACGTGAGAACAGGTTTTTGAACTGACTCCGATTGTGAAATCCAGGCCCAAAAACACAGCCTGATTTAAAACGGAAGAATCGAGAGAAAAGTCTCTTTACAACGGTTGCAGGATTAGAAAAATTACTCAATAAGGAAATAAGTTCACCACATATACAGAAAAACTTTTTTGAAATCAACTGAGCCCCAGAATTAACAAAATAAAAAACACTTATTGCGACTTCTAGTTACCATATAAAACTAACGCTTAGCTTATCTGGATATAGATCTATTCGCATAATGCTGACATTTTGGAAGTTGCATACAGACCACTAGATACTTTCTTCCACCAGCAGTGATAGCATCTTAGCAAGGGGGATTCGGATTCAGAACTCTGAAATATACGCAGGGTTTCTTACTTTTTTCAGCACTGAGATTAAATTCCTATTATTAAATTTAATTTATAGCTGCCTGCAAGAAAGCAGAATTCACAATGCAACATAGCCATTACTACTCTCCTGCCAATTAAAGCAAATTAATCGATATCCTCATTAGAATCAGTAAGCTAGTCAATCCAATAATTAATCTTAGAATCCCGGCTGCCATTTTATTTATCCCAGTTTACGGATAAATAAAATATATTTTTTACATAATTTAAATTTACCTCTAACTTCGGTAAAATCCTCAAGTGTCAGATTAAGTTATAATAAACATAAGTAAACCTGAAAATAAAGGAATTAAAAAATTATCGTTAAGAAAGAACTTGAATATCATTTGCGAGTTAAATTCCCGGATTGTCTGTAAATCTATAACGCTTTCCAGCAACATTCCACCTGCTGACCCTATAAAAGCCTGAACAGGAGTCACAAAAAAGGATGCTACTAAAAAGGCTGCGATCATACCAGAAAGTGTTCCTTCTACGGTTTTTTTTTCCGAATAGGGCAACTTATGCCTGCCTATAAGGACTCCTATTGCTGTTGCTACCGAGTCCCCGAATGCAACTACCGCGATAGAAGCACATGCGATTTCCTCAGGAAATAAGGTGAAGGAAAGAGTTACTCCGCAAAGGAGCAGAATAGTTCCTTTAAGAGGTACAGTCTGCGTTGAAGGCCTCCCCCACCTACACAGAAAGGCGGACAGAGAAAATGGAAGCATATTTAGCATAATAACGACTGAAACCGCCGCATAGAAGACGAGCAGGAACACCAGAACAGGCAGTGCAATGTCCCCAGTTGTCCGAATTAAAAGAATTAAAGCTACACCTGTGAAGAGATGTATCAATTGGCGCTCAACTTCGCCTTTGAGAGAGGTTCTTCTGTCGTGGTAATCACACTTTAAGTTCTGGTTATATCCGTTTACCATAAAATCACTTTGTTATGACCTTATACTTGCTCGAGCCCGACTAACTAACCAGAATCAAAATATCTGAAAAATAAAAGTCTAGAGGGTAATCTTTATTCTCTGTGATTCTGCCTAATAAAAATAAATATTTACTAAAAATATATAAATATATACAGTTTAAAGGATAATATTAAACAGATATTCTGCCATACAAAATAAGTTTGAAGGATAGTAGAATAGTATTATAGACAGATAATCCGATAGACAGATAATCCGGCTTTCAATTTCGGGTTATCAGGCAGGAAGTACTGATACTTGATACTGAACCTGTTTTCTTGTGAATTTTTAACTGGAATACTCTTAAAACTTTTCCGCGACCTCAATAACTAAGAGCCTATCTGAAAAGTGTTGTTACCTACTGTAACTTTTACAATTGACAATATGTACAACCGGAAAGGATGCCGATATTATAGGCCTATCGTAACTTTTCAACATGCGTTAATGACTTTTCGGATAGGCTCTAAATCCTTCAAAACCAAGTTAATAAAGGAATAATATGCCAAAGCTTGCTCATTTCGATACTCTGGCGAAAGATTCTGAGCAGGCGAAGAGTTTCTATGCCAGGATGTTGGTATTTTTCATAAAAAATGGAAATCTGAGAGAACCTTATACCTTCTCTTTTAATGCTGGTAAAATGTCTTTTCCGTAAGCTTTAAGGAAAGTTATCTGGTCAGAAGCTGCCGAATGAAAGTAAATATGTGTGAAACCCAGATCAATATATTTTTTCACAAAACTGATGTGGTCTTCAGGATTTTCGGAAAAGCAAGCCTGTTTTCGTATTGCTTCCGGGCCTACAACTTTCCCATTTTGAGCAGACATCTCTGGAGTGTAGACTTTATTAAGGAAAAGGGCAGGTATAAGTGCTCCAGCCCAGTATTTCATAAAATTCTCAATAGATGCTTCAGGATCTACCCCATAGTCGACAAAAAGCTCTATTGCCTTTGGCATGTTTTCTGTGCTCTTACCCGAATCCTGAGCCCCTTTTTCAAACTGGGAGAGAATTTGCTCATATTTATGTATATCCGGTTCTCCTCCTACAGTCAAAAGACCATCTCCATAGTAACCTGCAACATAGGCACTTTCAGGTACTAGAGAGGAAATATAGATAGGAATATTGTTTTTTGGCAGAGTATATAATTTGGCTTTCTTTGTTCGATAGTAACACCCGTCAAAACTGACCTTTTGTCCTGTCCAAAGCTCACGAATGAGTCCAATTGCCTCTACCATCCGTATCTGACGCTCTTCGTATTCCGGCCATTCGAGGGTTACTGGATATTCATTTAAAGCCTCCCCTGTTCCGACGGCAAGATATGTCCGCCCCCCGGCAAGCGAAGACACTGTTGCAGCAGCCTGGGCAATAACAGCAGGGTTATATCGCAGAATCGGGCAGGTTAAACCTGTTCCCAGTTCTATGCTCTGAGTGCTCACAGCCGCCGCACCAAGCCAGCTCCAGATAAAACAGGCCTGTCCGCTTTCACTCCAGGGGTGGAAATGGTCACTGGCATCAATACTTTCAAAGCCTGATTTTTCAGCAGTTATAACCTGTTGCAGCATTTCCGACGGAGGAAACTGTTCAGGCGCAATTTTATATCCTAGTTTAAGCAATCTTATCCCCCATTGATTTGTTTATAATTCAAGAATTATAATTTATGTTAAATAATCATGTTCAGACTCAAAAATCATCATTTCACCTCATGCATTCTGCCGATAAAATGCGCCTTCTTGAAACCTAAACCCGGCAGAGAAGAAAAGATTAAAAAAGAGAAAGAAAATGAGAAGAAAAGAATGGAAAAACAGAAGTGGAAAAACTACAGGCTCGATTTCGATCTTAATCTTCAAGTGTAAAATACATTCTCCTGTTGCTTTTCCCCTTGTTTTGAAGTTTTGTGATCTTTATACTCTTTATTTCTCCAGTATTTTTAACATGAGTTCCTCCGCAGGCTTCGATAGTTACTCCCTCTATTTCGACCATACGGACTTCTTTAATTTCATCGGAAAAACCTTTCGCCAGCGTGGTTAACCTTGAGAGCTTTTTTTCGGCTTCCTTACGGCTTACAAGATAGAAATTAACAGGATTATTCCTTGCTATAAGGTCGTTGGCAATTTTCTCGTACTCAGCGAATTTGTCCCTGTCAAAGGTTTCAAGGCTGAAATCCACCCTGCTCTGGTCAAGGCTTAGCTGATTCCCGGTTATCTGGGCTCCGGCCTCTTTTTCAATTACGTTTGCGATTACGTGAGTTGCTGTATGCATACGCATGTGCCTGTAGCGGCGATCCCAATCTATGAATCCTTTTACTTTGTCCCCTGCTTTTAACCCTGCAGAGACATTTTCACCAGCGATCTCATGACTGATTTCCCCATTGAACCTACCCGCATACAGTAACTCAAATTCAGCACCGTCGGATTCGCGGACCAACTTTCCGGTATCGCCTGGTTGACCGCCACTTTCGGGATAAAAGGCTGTACGGTCAAGAACTACAAATTTACCATCCGCCACTTTTTTGACAGTTGCTTCGAACTCTGTCAGGTAACAGTCAAGGAAGTAGAGCGCTTCTGTCATTACCAAACCTCTTTTCTGAAAATAATTTAAGGAATGATTTAAGAGAAATTAAAGCTGTAAGATACATAAACTATACAGTTTTGAACATAAATTTACACTTATCAAACTCAAGTTCTGTAATTGATGAAAACACCAATGACAAGGAATAACTGTAGTTTTGAAATAAGTTTATTCAATTAGTCCGCTTGAGCGAAGCGAAACGGACCCCGTGCTGTTGCGATTACATCGCAACTCCCAGAAAATCTCCGATTTGCTGTAATCCCGAAGCGGAACCCGGGAAGTGCGACTCGGAAAGTGCAACTCGAGCGGAAAGGCTGTACCCGTAGTTGTAAACTAAAAAGTTTAAGGCCTGAAGTTCACTCTTACACTGCTGTCGATTAAATTGATACTGGAGAGAAGTTTTTCCTTCCTGTTCTCAAGTTCTTCCCTTAAAACAGCCAGCTTCCTTTCGGAATTTTCGATATCTTCTTCAAGCAAGCGAGTCCTGTTAAGAAGTTCTGCTTCTTTATGTTCGAACCCGGCCAGTTTTCCGGTATTCGAGCCTGCGAGTTGAGCTTTTTTTGCTTCAAATTCCCTCAGGACTTCAAGATATTCTTTATTCTTCTCCGAAAAGTTTGAAATTGCGGTTTTTACCTGTAACAGGGCTTTTTCCTTTTTCTGTGCTTGCATATCCAGGGCATTATCCTCAAAGACTTTCTGAAGTTCCGGGAAAAAAGAAGAATCGACATTTATGGGATTTTCAAGGCAAATGTCAAGCTGCTTCTTTACTTCTGGCTTTAAGGTGTACCTACCGCTTTCGTGAAGTTTTTTAATCCTTGAGAGATGACCTGAAAGCGGAAGGATCAGAGAACTCAAACCTGCTTCGGCTTTCTTAAGTCTGTCTCCTGCAGCAGCAAATTCTTCCTGCAGGCTCTGTAAACTCTGCCAGGCATCTCCTTTTCGGAAATCTTCGAGAGCCTGACTGACACTGGAAGTTTCGTCTTTCAAAGCCTGGATTCTTCGGTTTCGAGATTCAAGTTCCAGCCTTTCTGTTACTATTGAAGCCGAAAGCCCCTTTATTTTGTCCTGATCTGAATAAGCTGCTTCAATTGCATCTATTTCCCTTTTATTTTCCAGAATTGTTTCTCTGAGCTTGTTGAAGACAGAACCTAAACTGGCAAGGTTTTCACTAACCTCTTTTGATTCCTGAGGAAAAACACCTCTGGTATACTTGAAACTCCGGTCCATATGCTCGAGGCATGTATCGAGATTCTGCACGGCTGCCTCATAAAACTCCCTCAGAGCCCTGAAGTCTGTGTTTTCCGGCACTCTGATTTTGTCTATCAGCATCGTGACCTGTTTTGCCACGTTTTCCCTATTGCTCTTCGCTCGCTTTACAGCCCTGATATCAAAGTCTCCCTCAACTTTCGCTTCTGCGAGCCTGGAATTGCTTTCTTTGAGTTCCGAAAGCGAAGCCTCAAGTTCCTTCAAAAGGCCGGAGACATCCTTTTCTATTCCGGAAGATATTTTTTGAAAGCTGGCATCCAGCCACGCAGGCAGGTCTTCAAAATCGATCTCTTTGAAGCCAGTTTCCTCACTGGAACCTTCTTTTTTTCCGAAGAACTTTTTAATCCAATTCAACCTGGACCTTCCCTGGATTTGATAAAACTATTTGAGATGTATTTCTTTAATCCCTGTATATGTTGAACGTTGTCCTATGAAAGACTTGTTCTATGTAAGGCTATTCCTTATTAAGAAAACAGGATAAAAGAAAGCTGGCATCGACCAGATACTTATAAAAGAAATTAAATGCATTTTATACTGGCGGCAAATTTGATTAATATAATTCTGAATTTTACGTTATAAATTCGACCGGAAAGCGGCATGAAATCGTTTCTGATCATCTCCGCACAAAGAAACAAAAAGTGAGGAGGGTAAAAATGAGTTATGAAATAATGGAACAGGTAATTCCGCATACTGAGATAACAGTATCCAGGTTGACGTTCGCAATTATAGTGCTGGTCCTCGGGTTCGTATTATCAAAATACATAGTTCATGCTTTCAGAAGAGCAATAGAGAATACAAAGATTCCAGACCTTACCATACAGTTTCTGGCACATCTTCTAAGTATCCTCCTGTATGTAATTGTTATTCTGGCTTTCTTGAAGAGTTTGAATTTTGCTGTGGATAGTTATATAATAGGAGCCTCTGCAGTAATAGGCCTGGTCCTGGGTATGGGCATGCAGGATACTTTCACAAACCTTACTGCTGGAATATGTATTGCGTCAATCAGGCCCATAGATATGGGAGAGACTGTGACTGTAAACGGACAGACAGGAAAAGTAAAATCCGTAAGAATTATGTCAACTGAACTTCTTACCCCTGACAACCAGCTTATAACAATTCCGAATAAGCTTGTATGGGGAAATTCTATTGTTAATATGACACGTATGCCCACCAGAAGAATTTCTGTGGATGTAGGGGTAAGCTATTCTTCCGACCTTGAAAAAGCTATCGGAATAGCACTTGGTCTTATGAAAATGCACCCCCTTATCCAGCAGGAACCTGAACCTGCAGTAGTTACCACCGAACTTGCGAATTCTTCGGTAAATCTGCAACTTCGGGCCTGGACAAAAACGGGGGATGTAGGAACTGTAAAGAACGATCTAATTACAGGCATCTTGAAGGTTTACACGAGAGAAGGAATTGAAATTCCATTCCCCCAGTTGGATATACGTATAAAAGAAATTGAAGTAAAGGCCAGTGAAAAACAGACAGTCGAACAAAGTATAATTGTATAAGAGTCAGCGGGACAGCAGAGCTATTTCAACAGAGAAAAAGCCCTACCGATCTCTTTAATAACCGCTTTTATGTTTAACATGTTACATGGAACATTGCAACAATTTTGCCTTCAAGTTCGTTCCAGCGTTCAATTGCCCACTGGGTCGGAAACAATTCTATGCCGCACTTATTTCCTGTGAAAAAATCTTCAGCTTCCTCAGATAGTTTCACAAAACCTGTCTGCCCGGTTCCTATGATGACTTTTTCTGTCCCTTCCTCATAAATGTGCTTTGCTTCTTCAAGTGAGATTTTATGAGAAGTCCCGTACAGTTCCTTTGATAGGGCTTTCTCCCTTTTCTCCACCTGCCCGTTAAGGCGGATTAGAATGTCATAGTCAAAGGTCTCTCCATCTACAGTAATCAAACCAAAATTCGTAGAATCAATCTTTGGCTTCATGGTTCACCTCTAAAACTAAAGTTGAAGACAATATTGTATATTTTATAATTGTGACACATACTTCATATATACGTGTGTTGTGCACAAATTTATCTAAGGTATTATGTGCATGAGACTATCAGATATTACTGGAAGTAATAAAAAGTCAACCAACGAATAAGAAAAAACAATAATACAGGCTATTAGCATATGACCTATATTATAGATTTAAGCCCATATTTCTAAATCAAATAGGCAAATGGGGAAATGAGGCCCCAAACCAGAGTTTACTGATGTTATCTGTTCTGGCTTTCATTATTGGAAACTTGCCTGGTTATTCAAAAGGCAAGATTCAAAGAAGCGAATTTTGAATCATTTGATACGTTCATTAAATCTAAAATAACCGTTTTCTCAAAATGACATTTTTGAAACATCAGTTTTGTTAAGACACAGCTTACTTGATATCAATCGCGTGGTCAGGAAACATAGAGCCGGAGATAAAAAAGGACATATCCCTGAAAACCCTTGTTGGAAGAGGCAGTGGAGAGTCCCTCCAGATGGCTTTCAGAGGAGAAGGATTTGTGTTGATCCAGCCTTATGAAGAAGTTTACTTCCACACGCAGGCCTGAAAATATAGTTTAGAATGTAAATATCTACACTTAACCCATTGTGATTCAGTGATGTGGAAAATACCAGATGGGTATGAGAAAACTGTAATTTTGTAAGATTAGTCCTCTCGAGCGCAGCTCAGTATCTTTAATATAAACCAGTCCGCTTGAGCGAGCGAAGCGAGTGAAACGGACCCCGTGCTCCCGAAGCGGAACTCGGGAAGGACAGCGTACTCCCGAGGCGCAATTCGGGCGAGGCGCAATTCGGGCGAAAGAATTGTGCTCTTATTTCTTTAGTTCCGTTCTTTTCATGGTTCATTTTCTCTTTTGAATATGTCAACAAATAAAGTGAGCCTGCTTTTGAATTTACTTCCTAGAAAAGGATAAGAGTTATAAAGTGTAAATATTTTATGTAAAAATAATATTTCTCAGTTCAACCGCTTGAGTCATATGAATGAAAATGTAACCTTACAGGCACCATCCTGCGAGAGCAAATAAGTGTGTAATTGTGGCAGTCAAAAAAGCCAGGATAGTAAAGTTCAGCAGTAGATGTGCAATTTAGGGACTTTCTTTTCTTAAAATAACACACTTATGTACTTCTTTCACAATAAGTAGTCTTAATAGCTCATTTCTGTAGAAAAAAACCTAAAAGAAGAGATATTTTTATATAAAAAGAACTATATGAGAATATCTATTGGCATACACTCATTAAATACCTTAAATTTAAATTTTAATGAGTATGAGATACATTTAGATAGAATTCTCAGTTTCATAATCTTTTAGATTTTAAAATAAAGCATTATAAAGCTTTAAATACGTAGTTCTATTTTTATTCAACACCATAAAAATAAGTATGTTTATATGTTAATTTTCCCCAGTGGGTTTTGATTACGAGCATTCTCGGATCACATGTAACCAAATATAAGGAGGAAAATTATGCAAAAAAAGATATTTAAAACAATATGTGTTTTCACTTTAGTCTTTTTTGTCATGTCAATGACAGGAGCAGCTTGTGGCAACAGTTGTAAAACAAAGACAAATGCAATAAACGATTCGTATAGTTTTAAACTTAAATCATGTCCAAATACTAAATATTGCTTAGGTACTGTGCTGAAGAATGACAAAGGATGCAACCTTAAAGTTACATCTACAAAAATTACTACCAAACTGGGCGGTACAGTGACGATGGATAGTAACGGCAAATTCTGCTACAAAGCACCAGCAAAATGTTGCTCTGGAGAAAGTCCTTGCACTGACACTTTCAAATACTGTGTAAAAGGTAAGGATGGAAAAACTGATTGTGCAACCGTTAAACTGAAAATCACATGCGCCAGCTGCTAAATACTTCAGTAGGTGCGCCTATTGCAAATAAGCACATTAAAGGGAACAGGAAGTGTTAATCTTCCGGGAATTTAATTCCCAAATCCCTTAATGCTTTTACCTTAATAAATTATGGAACCAGGTCGATCCAGTAGTGGGCGGACCCGGACTTACATTCCGAGATCTTTTTCTCAAGAAACTTGCTTACTGAGATTTGATCAGTATCTGGCTTCGGACTCAACTCTGCCAAAATGCGATTTAGGCGATTGTTTATTTTTTCGTTTTGGAGATAAGTTAAGGAATTTCGATTTTTAACTGTAATATCTTTTAGGGAAACTTCCTTAAGTAGCGAAGACTTATCTTTCAGAAGATATAGCTTGAGATGTTTCATCCCAGCAGACTGCAGAAAATCTGGCTTTTTCCTTTTTTGCACATTCCATTCCGTCTTCAACAGCCTCCCTGATAATATACCCTGCTTTGTGCAGGATAGTATCTCCAAGCTGAGGATCTTTATCCATACTTCCGGTACATGGATAGGAGTGATGGGCTCCTGAGATGGTTTCCTTATATTCGGGAGTGTCAGTCCAACCGAGCTTTTTTGCCACAAACCAGGTGGAACCGCAAGGAGCATCCCTGATTACACCTGCCCCAACAAACATCTTCCCATCGGGACTCATTTCGATCCTGAGCACAGGCTTTCCGAAGCCAAGGTCAATGAATGCGTCTATAACGGGTTTTCCGGTTTTTTCAAGGGAGCAGAAGGGTTTTGGCGCCTCAAACTCAACTCCAATGGCTTCAAGCTCTTTTCTAAGCTGCTCAAGGACGCCGGCAGGAGTTTTCTTTGAGTCTTCAGCAGGTGCAATTACGGCTTTTGCCTTCGTATTCTGCGCGACATCCGGAAGGGCTGCAAGGAGATCGGGATGGATGCCGATAGCAAGTATCAGGTCACATTCCGGAAGCTTTGGAGGCATGTACTGCCCGGGCTCTTCTATAAATGTGGGCAGATCTCCGGGAAATTCATAAATTCCCACAATCAGGTTTGCGTATGACTTCCTGGCCTGCCTGCAGTGGTTGCAGAGCTCTCCGCAAGACACACAGAAATTTCCCGGGTTAATCAGGTTCTGGATAACTTTTTTCCCAAGTTCGCCCGAATAGAGTACAAGAATCTTCATAACTTACTCCACTTTTTAAATAATTTAAAGGTCATTTTGCAATATTCTCTTTCTTTGTATAGATAAAATTCCGGGTTACTTTGCCCCTTAAATGGAAAAAAGAATAGAGAGCATATACCAAACACGGAAATATTTGAGAAGCTGCTTGTGAACCGGCTAACGTTCAGTTCTGACAGCACCCCTCCTTTAATGGTTATTCTCTTTTATACTTTATAATTATTTGATTCAATGTATAAATAATAGGAGTTTCGAAATAGAAATCAGTATCCAGAACTAAACCCCGATCTAGAATGTAAGAGAACAAAAAAAATGGGAAGCAGAGATAAAAAAGAAGGAAAAAATAGGGAGAAAGAATAACGGAAAAGGAGAAAGAATAACGGAAAAGG